>NZ_JEMA01000256.1 GCF_001589285.1 Sorangium cellulosum
CGGCGCCGCCGTCGACGAAGGCGCGATGCCGCGGGCGAGGGGACCGCGGGGGTGAAGACCGAGGTGCAGGCGTTCTGAGATCGTGAGGTCGTGAGCGGCGCGAGGGCTGCGGCAGCGCGCGCCGCAGCCCTCGCGTGGAGCGGGACGGAGGAGACGATGGGCGAGGCGGCGCGCCGAGGCGGGCGCGACGGACAGTGGACGTGTGCGCGCGGCGGGACGGCGAGCGCGACGAGGACGCGAGGAGCGAGCAGGTGGATGGTGGACTTTGCGTGGACGAGGGAGCGACCGTGAGACGAGCGCTGCACGCGGGGTGGCTGGCGATGTCGGTGCTGCTCGGAAGCACGGCGGCGACGACGAGCGCCCGCGGAGAGGAGCGGCCGGCGTCGGCGCCGAGCGCGGAGAGCGCGCGCGACCGCGCGGTGACGGACTTCGAAGAAGGCCGGAGGGCGCACCTGGCGGGCCGGCTGGAGGAAGCGGAGCTTTCGTACCTGCGGGCGTGGTCCCGGATGAAGTCGTACGACATCGCGACGAACCTCGGGCAGGTGCAGCTCCTGCTGAACAAGCCGGCGTCGGCGGCGAAGCACCTGGCGTTCGGGTTGCGCACGGTGGGGCCGGAGGTCGAGCCGGAGCGGCTGGCGCGGGTGCAGGCGCTGCTGGCAGAGGCGAAGGCGCAGGTGGGGACGGTGCGCGTGCAGGTGACGAACGTCGCGGACGCGGAGGTGCTCGTGGGCGGCGAGCGCGTGTCGGAGGAGGAGGCGAAGCACGAGATGTACATGGATCCCGGGCAGCACGTGCTGGTGATCCGGCGCGCGGGGTACGAGGCGGCGGTCATCCCGGTGACGGCGGTGGCGGGGTCGCGCGAGGAGATCACGACGGAGCTGAAGCCGAAGACAATGACGCGGCCGGGAGCGGCAGGCGCGCCGGCGATGATGGAAGCGAAGCCGAAGGCGCCCGCAGCGGGGGCGCGGGCGGAGGAGCCGCGGAGCTGGGGGCCCGTCATCGCGCTGGGAGCTGCGAGCGCGGTGGGGCTCGGGGTAGCGATCGGGCTCACCGCGGCGTCCAACGACGCGAGATCGCAGGCGGACGCGCAGCGCGACGCGATCCTGAAGGCGCACACCCACTGCGCGAACCCGCCCACGGCGGCGCCCGAGCGATGCGCGGAGCTGCGCAGGAGCGTGTCGCGCGCCCACGCGCTCGGCAACGGCGCGCGCGTGGCGTACGCGACGGCGGGCGCGCTGTCGATCGCCGCGGTGATCTGCGCAGCGTGGCCGCGCCCGAAGCCCCTCGCAGCTGGACGCGTGCGCGCGCTGCCAGCGCTGGGCCCAGAGGGTGGCGGCGTCGTGATGCAGGCGACGTGGTGATGAGGGCGAGAGACGAGGAGACTGAACACCTTCGAGCCATCCGCAAGCGTCATGGAGCTCGCGTTCCTCGCCGGAGGATGCGCGAAGCGGCGACGTGGAGGGCGTAGCGACGTAGCGGCGGCCGCGCGCGGCGCGGCCGGAGCATCCAGAGGAACGCGCGCCGCCGTGCGCGGCGCGCCTTGGCGCGGCTCGTCCTGTCGACGAGCGCGCGAGGAGGACGATCGTGTATCCACGGCTCGCCATCGAGGCGGCAGCGCAGTCGGACGTGGGGCGGCGACGGAGCCACAACGAGGACAGCTTCGCGGCGCTGCCGTGCCTCGGGCTGTTCATGGTGGCCGATGGCCTGGGAGGCAACGCGGCGGGAGATGTGGCGTCGCGCATGGCGATCGAGGTGGTCAAGGGCTGCTTCGAGGAGGAAGAGGACCTGGAGGACACATGGCCGTACGGCGCGGCGACGCCGCACGACCGGGACGAGGTGCGGCTGGTGCTGAGCGTGCGCCGCGCGAACCGGGCGATCTACGAGGCGAGCCAGCGGCAGCACGAGATGCGCGGCATGGCGACGACCTTCGCCGGGGTGCTGCTCGGGCCGGGGATGGCGTACATCGCGCACGTGGGCGACTCGCGCGTGTACCGGATGCGCGGGGGAAGGCTGGAGCGGCTGACGCGGGACCACACGCTGCTGGAGGAGCTGCTCCGGGACGGCGACGGCGCGCTGGCAGCGCTCGAGGCGCTGAGCGATCGGGCGAGCGCGGTGACGCGGGCGCTGGGGTGCGACGAGAGCGTGGCGATCGAGTCGCGCGTGGAGGCGACGGAGCCGGGCGACGTCTTCCTTCTGTGCTCGGATGGGCTGTGGGGGCCCGTCCCGGAGGGGCGGATCGCGGAGGTCCTGCAGGCGCATCAGGAGCTGAGCCTCGCGGCGAGCCTGCTCATCGACCTCGCGAACGAGCACGGCGGGCCGGACAACGTGACGTGCGTGCTGGCGCGCCTCGGAGGTGGGTGACGTGACGCCCGCCACAGCAGCGCGACACAGGGCGACCGGAGCGAGAAAAAAGACGACGCCGATCGCAAGGCGTGCGTCGCGCAGTATGCGGGGCCCGCGCCCGAAGAGGATCGACATGCGCCGCGATGGAGCGCTATCTTCTTCCCTGCCGCGGCGACGCGGGTCGGCGGGCTGTCAGGCGCTTGCAACACCGTCACAACATGAATGTGCGCGTGCCAAGGCGCCGACGGAGAAGCCGATGATCTGCTGATCAGAGCCCTATCCGTACCGGACCTAAAGTCTGGATGTCATCCAAAGGTCGCAGACGGCAGCCCAGCACAGCAGATCCTTCCTTCGCTATCTGCGCCTTCGATGCAGCGCCCGTGGTAGCGGCCCCCAGGGGGGTGCTCCGCGATCTCGCCGGGCTGCGCGGCAGCTACGCGCCGATCGCGCAGACCGACGCGGCCATCGACCTGCTCGGTGGCGCGCTGTCCGCCGCCGGCGCGGCGCGCGCGCGTCCCCCTCGACGCGGCCGTCCCGCGCTCGGGCAGGCCGCCCGCCGCCTGAGGGCGCGGCGCTCCGCCCTACCGGGAGAGCCCGAGCATCCTCGTCTGCCAGGCCACCTGGGCCGCGAGCCCCTCGCGCAGCGGCATCCGGGGCGCGTACCGGAGCGCCGCCCGCGCCGCCGCCGTGTTGGCCAGGGTGTGTCGGACGTCCCCGGCCTGCGGCTCTCCCCGCTCCACGCGCACGGGCCCCGCGAGCTCCCCGAGGAGCCTGAGCGCGTCGTTGAGGCTCACCCGCGAGCCGCCGCCGATGTTGAACACGCCGACCGCGGCGCCCTCCATGGCGTCGACGTTGGCCTGCACCGCGTCGCTCACGTAGGTGAAATCGCGCGTCTGCTCGCCGTCGCCGTGCACGCGGACCGGCTCGCCCTTCAGCACCGCCGAGATGAACCGGTGAAACGCCATGTCCGGGCGCTGCCTCGGGCCGTACACGGTGAAGTACCGGAGCGAGATCGTGGGCAGGCCGAAGTTGCGCCGGTACAGCTCGCAGAGCTGCTCGGCGGCGAGCTTGGTCACCCCGTAGGGCGAGTACGGTGCAGTCCGGCTGGATTCGTGCATGGGCACATCCTCGGCGTTGCCGTACACGGAGGAGGACGAGGCGTAGACGAGCTTGCGCAGCCGGCCGTACGTCCTCGCCGCCTCCAGCAGCCGCTGCGTCGCGAGCACGTTGTCGTGCAGGTAGCCCTCGAAGCTCTGCCCCCAGCTCGGGCGCACGCCGGCCTGCGCCGCCTGGTGGAAGACCACCTCGCGACCCGCGAGCAGCGGGCGGAGGTCGGCGGTCGCGAGATCGACCGTCGCCAGCGAAAATTGCGGCTCGCCGCGCAGCCGGCCCAGGTTTCCCTCCTTGAGCTCGCGGGCGTAGTAGTCGGTGAAGCGGTCCACCCCGAGCACCTCATGCCCGAGCTCGATCAACCGCTCCGCGAGGTGCGAGCCGATGAACCCGGCCACCCCAGTCACCAGACAACGCATCCGCCTCCCGTCCTGGTCCCGCCGCGTCGCGGCGCGGCGATGCTAGCACCTCGAGCCGTCCACGGGTCGGGCAGCGGCCGGCGGCGCGAGGCGGGCGCTCGCCCTCACGCCCGAGCGGAGGCGGGCGAGAAGCGCGAGAAACGCGCCTCTTGCAAATAGGCCCACCTTTCCGATGTGTCTTTCTGAATCTGGTTGCGCCTACCCGTCCGGCGGGCGACTCTGGGGCGCGCTTGAGCGCCTTGGTTTTTTCTGTCCGGGGCGCGCGCGAGACGGGCAGAAGGCTAGCTGTCGCTTATGGGAATCGTTGTCCAGCAGCTCACGAAGCGGTTCGGTCCGAACAAGGTGGTCGACGACGTCTCGTTCGAGATCGAGAGCGGCGCCCTGGTTGCGCTGCTGGGGCCGAGCGGGGGCGGCAAGAGCACCGTCCTGCGGATCATCGCCGGGCTCGAGAGCCCCGACGCCGGCGAGGTGATCTTGAACGGCAAGGTCGCGACGCACACGCGGGTGCAGGACCGGAACATCGGCTTCGTGTTCCAGAGCTACGCCCTGTTCAGGCACATGACCGTGCGCGACAACATCGGCTTCGGCCTCTCCATCCGGAAGCGGCCCCGGAAGGAGATCGCGGCCACCGTCGATGAGCTCCTCAGCCTCGTGCAGCTCGAGGGGCTCGGGGGCAGGTTCCCGCACGAGCTTTCCGGCGGCCAGCGGCAGCGCGTCGCGCTGGCGCGCGCGCTCGCCCCGGGCTCGTCGCTGCTGCTGCTCGACGAGCCGTTCGGGGCGCTCGACGCCAAGGTGCGCCTCGAGCTGCGCGAGTGGATCCGGCGGCTGCACAAGGAGCGGGGGATCACGAGCGTCTTCGTGACCCACGACCAGGAAGAGGCGATGGATCTCGCCGACAGGGTCATCGTGCTGCACAAGGGGCGGGTCGAGCAGATCGGCACGCCCGAGGAGATCTACGACCGGCCGGCGACCGAGTTCGTGGCGAGCTTCGTCGGGTCGATCAACGTGCTCAAGGGGGAGGTGCGCGACGGCCAGGCCGCGCTCGGGACGCTCGCGGTGCACGCGCCCCCCGGGACCGGCGACGGCGCGAGCGTGCGCGCCTTCGTGCGGCCGCACGACATCGAGCTCCACGCCCGGGTCGATTCGTCGGAGCCCCCCGGCTCGGACGACGCCAGCATGGCGCGCGTCGAGCGGCTGTCGCGGGTGGGGTGGATGGTCAAGGCCGAGCTCCGCCTCTCCGATGGCCAGCCGCTCTCCGTCGAGATGACCAAGGACCGCGTCGCCGAGCTCGGGCTGTCCGAGGGAGACAGGGTGCTTGTAAATCTGCGCGACGCGAAGATCTTCGTGCAAGACTACTCCATCTAGCCACCGGGCCGGCGCTCCGTCTGGCCCGGTGCCATCACGGAGGGCGGCCAGGTGGGTGCAATCTTCGACAACATCGCGGCGACGATCGGGCGCACGCCGCTCGTTCGCTTGAGCTCTGCGGGCAAGGGGCTGCGCGGCACGCTCCTCGGCAAGGTCGAGAGCCGGAACCCCGGCGGCAGCGTCAAGGATCGCATCGGCCTCGCGATGATCGAGGACGCCGAGCGGCGGGGGAAGCTGAGCCGCGGGAGCGTGCTCGTCGAGCCGACGAGCGGCAACACGGGCCTCGCGCTGGCGATGATCGCCGCGGCCAAGGGCTACCGGCTGATCCTCACGATGCCCGAGACGATGAGCCCCGAGCGGGTCGCGCTGCTCCGGGCGTTCGGGGTGGAGGTGCTGCAGACGCCCGGGTCGTTGATGGTGCAGGCGGTCGCGCGGGCGCGGCAGATCGTCGACGAGACGCCCGGCGCGGTGATGCTGCAGCAGTTCGAGAACCCGGCGAACCCGGCCGCGCACCGCGCGACGACAGCGCGCGAGATCTGGGACGACACGGACGGCGCGGTCGACGTCGTGATCGCCGGCGTGGGGACGGGCGGGACGATCACCGGCGTGGGCGAGGTGCTCAAGGAGAAGAAGCCGGGCGTGAAGATGATCGCGGTCGAGCCGCGGAACGCCGCCGTGCTGAGCGGCGGGCGCGCGGGGGCGCACCTCATCCAGGGCATCGGCGCGGGCTTCGTCCCGAAGATCCTGCGGCGCGAGCTCATCGACGAGGTGGTGCCCGTGTCCGAGGACGAGTCGTTCGAGGCCGCGCGCCGGCTCGCGAAGGCCGAGGGGATCCTCGTCGGCATCTCCGGCGGCGCGGCCATGGCGGCGGCGCTCTCGGTCGCGGCGCGCGACGAGATGCAGGGCAAGAACATCGTGGTGATCCTGCCCGACGGCGGGGAGCGGTACGTCACCTCGCCGCTCTTCAAGGAGCTCGTCGGCTGCGCTCGGGGGCCCGCTTCCCGCTAGCGCGGGCCGCCTCCGGGGTCGTGCATCGGGCATTCCTCGCGCGCGACTCCGGCCGTCAGGGCAGACAGCCGCGGGCGCGGCGGGGCGCCGAGAGGCGCGGAAAGGAAGGGCGTTGCGGCGGTCAGGTCACTCGATGCTCACAGAGACGATGACCTTCATCCACACTCCTTCCGGCGGGATCGTCTTCGTCAGATCGATCTCGCCCTTCCAGTCGACATGCACGGTGTAGCCGCCGTTCTCGTCGTCCTTGTAGAAGAATTTCCGGATGTCGTCGTGATAGACCCGATCCAGCGGGACGATGCGCTCCCCGGAGGGCATCTTCGCCTTCCTGGCGACAACGGTCGGGACGTCGTCGACAACGGCCGAGGCGGTGATGCTCTTGATGAAGGTCAGGTCGGGCACGTTGTTGTCGCGCGCCTCGAGCCGGATGAACCTGAGCTTGGCCCCGTCGACGGAGTTCGGATCCTGCGAGACCGAGACCTCGCTCCATCCAGAGAAGGTCGACTGCGAGGTCGGCTTGACGAGGAACTTCGTCTCGGCCTCATGCTCGCCGACGACCGAGGCGCAGGCGCTCGCGCCGAGCGCGAGAGACGCGGTGAGCGTTGCGCGGGCGCGCGCGGAAAGGAAGAGCGGAGCGAGCACGCGGCGACAGGTCCGGATAAGCACGTTCATCCGTGAAACATAGCATGGTGATGTGCGCCGCCGAGCGGATTGGACGGGCTGTTTCGCCGTGCGTCCGCGGTGGGTCCGGCGAGGCGTCGGGATCGGGCGGCCCGTCGATCTCGAGCCTCGACTCGAGATGTCGAGTCCTCGCGGCGGCGCCGGCGCTGAAGGCCGCCGCGCCGCGCGACGCGGCCGTGATCGACGCGCCGCGGCCGTGATCGACGCGCGGCGCGCGGCCGGCTATGGTCGTCGCCCGAGGGCGACCAGATGGCGGCGGAATCAGGCGCGGGTATTGACGGAGGGCAGGGCGCTGCCCCTGCCTCCTTCGAGGCGAGGCTCGAGATCGCGCAGCAGACGAGCGCTCGGCTGCGCGAGGCGATCGGGCAGGCCGTCGTCGGCCAGGGCGACGTCATCGAGCAGGCGCTCTGGGGCATCATCGCCGGGGGGCACGTCCTGCTCGAGGGGGCGCCCGGGCTCGGCAAGACGCTCCTCGTCAGGACCATCGCCGGCTGCCTCGATCTCAGGTTCTCTCGCATCCAGTTCACCCCGGATCTCATGCCGAGCGACGTGACAGGGACCAACGTGCTCGTCTCGGCCGCGGACGGCTCGCGCCACTTCTCGCTGCACAGGGGGCCGATCTTCGGGCAGGTGATCCTGGCCGACGAGATCAACCGGGCGACGCCAAAGACGCAGAGCGCGCTGCTCGAGGCCATGCAGGAGCACGCGTGCACCATCGCGGGCACGCGGTACGCGATGGAGGAGCCGTTCTTCGTGCTGGCCACCGAGAACCCGATCGAGATGGAGGGGACCTACCCGCTGCCGGAGGCGCAGCTCGATCGGTTCCTGCTCAAGGTGCTCGTGCCGAGCCCGACCGAGGACGAGCTGACCGAGATCCTCGCGCGGACCACGGGCCACGACCGCGGGCCGCCGCCGCGGGTGCTCACCCGCGACGACGTGCTGTCGCTCCGCTCGCTCTGCCGCGACGTCGCTGTCGCCGAGCCGGTCATGCGGTACGCGTCGCGGCTCACGCGGGCGAGCGACCCTTCCGCCGAGGGGGCGCCCGAGATCGTGCGCAGGGCGCTCCGGTTCGGCGCCGGGGTGCGCGGCGCGCAGTCGCTGGTGCTGGCCGCGAAGGCCGTGGCGCTGCTCCAGGGCAGGGCGCACGTCGCCTTCGCCGACGTGCAGCGGGTCGCGAAGCCGGTGCTCCGCCATCGCATGATCCGGTCCTTCGAGGGCGAGGCGGAGGGGATCACGACCGATCAGGTGATCTCCGCGCTCCTCGCGGCGATCGAGGCGCGGCCCGAGGCCGTGGCGCAGGCGATCCGTCGATGAGGCGCGGCGCTGACGCGCGGGGGAGGGCGCGCCGGGTCGCTCCCGCGGCGCGGGCCGCGGCAGGCGCGGCGTGGCTCGCGGCGATCACGGCGGCGGGGCCCGCGCTGGGG
>NZ_JEMA01000257.1 GCF_001589285.1 Sorangium cellulosum
GGAGCCGGCCGGCGACGCGGCGCGGCTCACTGTCGAGTTCGACGCCGCCGCCGACCCCGGCGAGGCCACCGAGGGCCTCGTGCGCGCGCTGGTCGGCGCGGGCGTCGGGGTGCGCGAGCTCGTCCCGCACGCCCCCTCGCTGGAGCAGGTCTTCTCCGAGCTGACCGCCGGCGACGGCGGCGGCGAGCAGGGCGCCGCCGGAGAGCCGGCCGCCCCCGGGCCGGTCGGCGGCAGCGAGGCGCCCCCGCGGGCGTCCCGGAAGAAGGGCGTCGCGGGGCGCCGCGGCGAGGGCGGCGCGGGCGGCGCGGGCGGCGCGGAGAAGGAGCAGCGGTGAGGGGCTTCTGGCCGATCTTCAAGCGCGAGCTCTTCTCGCTGTTCGTGACGCCGCTCGCGTGGGTGCTGATCACCACGTTCCTGATCGTGCAGGGCGTGCACTTCTTTTTGATCGCGACCCAGTTCGCGGGCGAGGTGGAGCTCTCGGCCGACACGGGCCCGGTGCAGGTCTTCTTCGGCCAGACGATCCTGATCTACCTGCCGCTGCTCTTCGTGTGCCCGCTGCTCACGATGCGGCTCTTCGCCGAGGAGCGCAGGAGCGGCACCATCGAGGCGCTGCTGACGGCGCCCGTCGGGTCCACCGGCGTCGTGCTGGCGAAGTACGCCGCGACGCTCGTGACGTACGTCGCGATGTGGGCGCCGACGCTGCTCTACGTGGTCCTCATCGGAAGGACGGGAGAGCTCGACTGGCGGGTCGTGGGGTCGAGCTACCTCGCCGTTGTCGCGATCGGCGCCGGCTACCTCGCGATCGGGACGATGACGAGCGCGCTCACGAAGAGCCAGCTCATGGCCGCGGTGCTCAGCACGATGGCGGTGATGGGCCTGTTCATCCTGGGCATCGGGGAGTTCATCTTCCCGGACGGTCCGGCGCACGACCTCTGCGCCTACGTCTCGGTGTGGACGCAGATGAACGATTTCTCCCGCGGGATCGTCGACCTGCGCCGGCTCGTGTTCGACGCCACGGTGATCGCGCTCCCGCTGTTCGTGACCGTGCGCGCGGTGGACGCGTGGAGGTGGGGCTGATGGCCGAGGAGCAGCCCCGCCAGATCCCTCCGCCCGCGCAGGCCGGGCCCCCGCCTCCGGGCACCTCGCTCGGCGAGAAGCTGTCGGCGAGCGTCGGCATCATCGCCGCGATGGTGCTCGCGGTGCTCGTCAACCTGCTCGTCGCCCGCCACTACCGGCGCTGGGACTGGACGCAGGGCGGCCTGTACACGCTGAGCGACGCAACGGTCTCGACGCTGCGCGCGCTCGAGGAGCCGATCCGCGTCTACGTCCTGCTCTCCGAGGGCGACCCGCTGACGCTCTCGGTGCGGCACCTGCTCGACGCGTACCGCGCCGAGACGTCGCGGATCCAGGTCGAGGTGACCGACCCGGACCGGCGCCCGGCGGAGTTCCTGGCCGTGCAGCAGCGCTATGGCGTCGTGGCGGGCAAGACGGAGGACGGGCGGATCGTCACGGACGCGGCCGTCATCGTCGCGCGCGGCGACAGGCCGCACTTCCTGACCGCGAGCGACCTGGTCGAGGTCGAGGACGAGGACGACCTGCGGGCGCGCCCGCGGCTCGAGCAGGCGCTGACCGGCGCGATCCGGAGCGTCGTGCGCAGCGAGCGGCCGATGGTCTGCTTCGCGGGCGGCCACGGCGAGAAGTCGATCGAGGTCGGCGGCGCCGGGGGGCTCGCGGCGCTCAAGGACCGGCTCAACAAGAACAACTACGACGTCGTGGAGCTCGACGGCGGCCACGGCGATCACGACCACGACCACGACCACGGCGACGAGCCCGGCGCCGCGCCGAAGGAGCCCGCGCCGGAGGTCGATCTCGGCCGCTGCCGGGTGCTCGTCCTCGCCGAGCCGAGCCAGCCCGTGCCCCCGCGCGACGTGGCCCGCTACCGCGCGTTCATCGAGAAGGGCGGCAGCGCGCTGCTCGCGCTCGGCCCCGTGCCCGACGAGAGCGATCAGCGGTACGTGGACCTCGGGCTCTCGGGCCTGCTCGCCGTGGCGGGGGTCGAGCTCCGGTCGGACTTCGTGTTCGAGCTCGATCCGAAGCTCCGCTCGACGCAGGGCTTCGGCGAGACCTTCTCGCCGATCGTGAAGCCGCACCCGATCACCGAGGGGCTCCTCAAGGCGGCCGATCAGGGCCTCGGCCCGGTGCTCACGGTGGCGAGCTCGCTCGCGCCCGCGAAGGCCGGGCCGGTCGCCCCGGCGCCGCTGCTCGTCACGAGCGACAGGGCCTTCGGCATGGTCGATTTCTTCGGCTGGGCCAGGGACCCGTCCGAGCCGAAGCCGCGCGACGGCGATCACCCGGGGCCGCTCACGGTCGCCTACGCCGCCGAGCTGCCGAAGCCCGCGGGGTCGAGCGCCGCGCACGGGCCGCGGGTCGTGGTGCTCAGCTCTCCCAGCGCGCTCTACGGCGCGAACTGGCAGAGCCCCGAGCTCCGCGGGACGGCCGTGTTCGTCGAGAGCGCGCTGTCCTGGCTCGCCGCGAGCCCGCCCATGCTCGACATCCCCGACAAGCCCGCGGTCACGGCCGGGCTCCGCCTCAGCGAGGACTCGCTCGCCGGCATCTTCCGCTACGTCGTCGTGTACATGCCGCTCGCGGCGGCCTTCTTCGGCCTCGCCGTGCACCTCTCGCGGCGCGGCTCCGAGCGCCGCGCCGGCGGCAAGGGCGGCCCCGGCTCGCCCGCCGGGCGCGGCTCGCCGGGCGGATCCGAGCGCGAAGGGGCCCCGTGATGCGGTCCCTCCGCCGGCACGCGACGACGCTGATCCTGGTCGCGCTCGCCGCCGCGGCCGCCGTCGTGCTCCTCGTGCTCGACAGGGGCTCGGTGTCCACGGACGAGGCCGAGCGCCGCCGGAAGAACCTCTTCGAGGCGTGGCGGCCCGACGAGATCACCGAGCTCACCGTGACGATGGCGTCGCCCGGCGCCCCGCAGACAGCGCGGCTCACCCGCGGCGAGGTCAACGACGCGGGCCAGCGCCCCTGGAACGTCGAGATCGACGGGCAGCGCTACCCCGCCGACGAGCCCACGGTCGACCAGCTCCTCGGCACCCTGGAGTTCGCGACGGCGGAGCGCCGCGTCTCCGCGGACGCTGTCGACGCGGCCGCCCTCGGCCTGGCCTCGCCCCGGCTCACGATCGCGCTCGCGATGGGCCCGCGCCGCGAGCGGCTGCTGCTCGGCGGCGGCGCCCCGACGCCGCCCGGCGCCGTCTACGCCGAGGTCGCCGGCCGGGGCGTCTTCGTCATCACGAAGCAGCTCGCCGCGGCGCTCGACGTACCGCCGGATCGCCTCCGCTCCCGGAGCTTCGTCCCCTACCTCGCCTCGGAGCTCGCGGGGCTCACGCTCGACGGCGACGGCGGCCCGCGGCGCTTCTCGCGCGCCCCCTGGGCTGGCGGCCGCGGCGCCGGCTTCCGCTTCGCCGAGGGCTCGCCCGAGGGCAGCGGCGTCCGGGTCAACGCGGAGGCGATGGACCGCGTTCTCTCGACGCTCGGTCGCCTGCAGGCCGACGGGTTCCTCCCCGACGAGGCGGCGCAGCAGGCAGCGGCCTCCGGCGGCCCCCGGGTCACGCTGACGCTCCTGCCGAGCGACCCCTCGGCGAAGCCCGGCGTGATCGAGCTCGGCGGCGCCTGCCAGGACCGGCCCGACCACGTCGTCGCGCTCCGGCGCGAGCCCACGCGCGCGGCCGCCTGCGTCCACGAGAGCGCGCTCGATCCGCTCACCGAGGACGCGTCGCGCTTCGTCGACCTCGCCCTCGTCGGCGCGCCGCTCGACGAGGTCGCCGAGGTGAAGCTCGCGGTCGGCGAGCGCGGCGAGCGCGGCGAGCGCTCGCTGGAGCTCGCGCGCGCCGGCAGCGAGTGGCACCTGCGGTCCCCGGAGGACCGGCCCGTCCCGACCGAGACGGGCCGCGCCCTCGTGCAGGCGATCCTCGACGTCCGCGCGACGCGCCTGCTCCCGACGGCGAGCGACCCCCGGGCGCTCGGCCTCGACCCGCCGCGGGCCACGCTCCGCGTCCTCTCGACGCCGCCGGAGTCCCCGGGCGAGGGCGAGCCGCAGGAGCGGATCGAGACGCTCGAGATCGGCGCCGAGCAGGCCGGCGTGGTGCACGTCCGGCGGCTCGAGGACGGCGCCGTCGCCGAGGTCCCGGCCGCGGCCGCCGGGGCGCTCCTCCCCTCCGAGGTCTCGCTGCGATCCATGCAGGTGTTCGATCTCCCGCCCGATCGGATCAGCGCGCTGCGCATCGAGCGCCCTGGCCTGGTCCAGCGGCTCCGCCGGACGGGCGACGGCGCCTGGCGGCTCGTCGAGCCGAGCGGCGAGGGCCTCGCGGCCGACGCCGCGCTCGCGGAGGAGCTCGCCGAGCTGCTCGGCGGCCTCAAGGCCGAGCGATGGGTCGCGCCGGACCCCGGCCAGAGCTACGGGCTCGCCGCGCCCCGGCTCGTTGTCGAGGCCGAGCTCAGCCCCGCGCCCGAGCCTGACG
>NZ_JEMA01000258.1 GCF_001589285.1 Sorangium cellulosum
CACCGTCGCGGAGGGCGTCGCCCGGCGCGCGACCGCCACGAAGGAGGCGCTTGCGAAGCTCGCCCCTTGCGCGAGCGACGTGCGCGCGGACAGCGAGCAAGCGTGCGCGCGCACCATCGTCGAGCGGATCGCGCCGCTCGCCTACCGGAGGCCGCTCGCCGCCGGCGAGGCGGACGAGCTCCTCGCGCTCTACACGGTCGGGCGCACGGACGCGACGTTCGACGTCGGCATCGCCACGGTGATCGAGGCGCTGCTTCAATCGCCCGATTTCCTCTACCGCATCGAGTGGGGCACGCCCGACCCGGAGCGCCCCGCGCTCCGCCGGCCCACGGGCGACGAGATGGCGACGCGGCTCTCGTACCTGCTCTGGGGCACGATGCCCGACGACGAGCTGCGCAGGGCGGCGCAGGCGGGTGAGCTCTCCACGAAGGAGGGCGTGCGGGCGCACGCCGAGCGCATGATCGAGGACCCTCGGTTCCGGACCACCGTCCGGTTCTTCTTCGACAACCTGCTCCCCATCAGCAACCTCGCGGACCTCGAGCGAAACGCGGAGGCGTTCCCGACCTTCTCGCGGACGCTCGGCTCGTTCATGCGCGAAGAGACGCAGCGGTTCCTCGAGCACGAGATCTTCGAGGGGACGGGCACCTGGCCGTCCATCTTGACGGCCCCGTACTCGTTCATGAATGGTCCTCTCGCGGCGTTCTACGGCGTCGAGGGCGTGACGGGCGACGAGTTCCAGCAGGTGCAGCTCGACACCACCCAGCGCCTCGGGCTCCTCACCCAGGCGGGCGTGATGGCCGGGACGACGCACTCGAACAACACCAACCCCGTGATCCGCGGCTCGTTCGTGATCCAGAAGCTGATGTGCCAGAAGATCCCGCTCCCCACCGGCGACATCCTGGAGCGGGTGAAGCCGCCGGATCCGTACACCGGCGCGACGGCGCGGGAGCGCTTCAGCCAGCACAGCAAGGATCCTGTCTGCGCGGGGTGCCACCAGTTCCTGGATCCGGCCGGGTTTCCGTTCGAGAACTACGACGCTGTCGGCCAGTTCCGCACGACCGAGAACGACGTGCAGATCGATGCCAGCGGCGGGGTCCCGGGCACGGACGTCACGGTGAGCGGGCCGATCGAGCTGGTGCGTGAGCTCGCCCAGAACGAGGACGTGCTGGGCTGCTTCGCGACGCGCTGGGCCGAGTACGGCTATGGTCTCACGCTGCGCTCCGAGGACGCTTGCACCAAGACGGACGTCAAGGCCGCCTTCAAGGCGTCCGGGTACAACGTCAAGCAGCTCCTGGTCGAGCTCACGCAGACGGACGCTTTCCACTACATGGCTGCCCAAGAGGAGTGATGGTTATGTCGAACTTTCGCTTGAGCCGACGTGCCGTGCTGCGCGGTGCTGGCGCCATCGCCATCGCGCTCCCCTGGCTGGAGATCATGGGCCCCGAGCGCACCGCGCGCGCCGCCCCCGCTCCCGCCAAGCGCTTCCTCTCCGTCTACACGCCGGGCGGGACCGTGATGGACCGCTGGCGGCCGACCGGCACCGAGACGAACTTCACCCTGAGCCCCATCCTGTCGCCGCTCGCGCCGGTGCAGGACCGGCTGCTCGTCGTCGACGGCCTCGACCTGAAGAGCGCGCGCGGTGAGCAGCACCAGGCCGGGATCATCGCCTGGCTCACGGGCACGGCCCAGGAGGGCTCCCCGAACGGCGGCTACGGCAACGGGCCCTCCATCGATCAGGTGATCGCCTCCCGGATCTCCGCCGGTCAGAAGGCGAAGGCGAGCATCGAGATCGCGGTGCGCTGGGCGACGGGCAAGTCCCACGGCCTCGTGTCGCCGATGAACGCCGCGAACTTCGAGACCAACGCGCCGTTCAAGCCGATCCCGCCGCGCCTCGATCCCATGGAGATCTTCACCGATCTCTTCGGCTCGCTGGATCCCACCGCCGGCAACGATGCCGCCCGTCGCCTCGCGCGAAAGAAATCGATCCTCGACTTCCTCGACGGGCGCTACTCCGCCCTGTCCTCGCGGCTCGGCACCGCCGACAGGCAGAAGATCGACCAGCACCTGACGAAGATCCGCGAGATCGAGATGAGCATCAGCAACGTGCCGGTCGAGACGAGCGCGTGCAAGGCGCCGGAGCGGGTCGACACGTCCGACTACAACCCGCGCACGGGGCTCAACTCCTCGGACAACGGCTCGATCAAGGACACCTCGACCGACGCGGCGATCCCCAAGGTGGGCAAGCTCATGATGGACATGCTGGTGATGTCGCTCGCCTGCGACATCACCGCTGTCGGCACGCTTCAGTGGAGCGACACCGAGGCGAAGCACACCTTCCCCTGGCTCAACCTGACCGAGCACCACCATTACTACCAGCACGACGGCGGCTTCAAGCCGGCCGAGTGCGAGCGCATCTGCAACTGGTACTCGAAGCAGCACCTCTATCTCCTGCAGGAGATGGAGAAGGTCGACATGGGCGGGCACTCGCTGCTCGACGAGAGCGTCGTCTTCTTCGGGTCCGAGCTCTCGGACCCGCCGAGCCACAACAAGACGAACATGCCGTTCCTGCTGGCCGGCGGCGGCGGCGGCCTGCGCACAGGACGCTGGGTCCGGTACCCGAACCTCCCCCACAACAACCTGCTCGTCTCGATTCTGAACCTGTTCGGCGACACCCGGGACACGTTCGGCGACCCGCGCTACTGCACCGGGCCGCTCACGAACCTGACGTAGCCCTCCCGAGGGGCGGGACACCGGTCGCTTCGACAGGAACGAGACGACGTACGGCAGCTCCAGCTTCTACACCGGCGCTCTCGCCGGCGCTGTGTGATATGGCCGGCGCTGTGTGATATGAAAGCACGACGCCCCACGTTCTGTCCGTGGCATTCGAGTCAGACGGCGGGGCATTCAACCCAGCCCATGGCCAGCATGGCAACGGCCTTGATGCCCATGACAGATCGGTGGTATGCAGCGGTGTCCGGCGCAAGGCCGTCATCGCCCCGCGCCCACCAGCTACAGCAGGAAGAGAGACGAGCATGAAGCCCCGGAATCCAGTGTCACGGAGGGTGTTCCTGTCCATCTTGGGCTCGGCATCCATCGCCGTTGGCTGCGCCCGCAGCGAGAGTGAGGCCGAGCGCGCCACGTCGAAGCCGGGCTCGGCCAACGACACAGCGCGGCGGGCACCGAAGAAGCTGTCCGAGATCGTGATCGGCTTCTCGCAGACGGGCGCCGAGAGCTCCTGGAGGGTCGCGCACAGCAAGTCGGTCCAGGAGGAAGCGGAGAAGCGCAAGATCCAGCTGCTCTTCGCGGACGGCCAGAACGTGCACAACAACCAGATCAACGCCGTCAACGGGTTCATCACCAAGGGCGTCGACATCATCGTGATCGCGCCGCAGGAATCGCTGGGCTGGAAGCCTACGTTGAAGGAGGCCAAGCGCGCTGGCATCCCGGTGGTGTTGACGAGCCGGGGCGTGGACGCCGACGAGGACCTGTACGAGACGGTGCTGGTCGCCGACTTCGTCTGGGAGGGGCGCCAGGCAGGTGAGTGGCTCGCCAAGCAGACGAACGGCAGCGCCCGCATCATCGAGCTCGTGGGGACGCCAGCGGCGGACGTGGCGACGATGCGCAAAGCCGGATTTGCCGAGGCCATCGCGAAGCATCCGGACATGAAGATCATCGCGAGCCAGAGCGGTGACTTCACGCGCACCAAGGGCAAAGCCGTGATGGAGACGCTGCTCTCCGCCCACAAGGGGGAGATCAACGCCGTCTACGCTCACAATGACGACATGGCGCTCGGGGCGATCCAGGCGATCGAGGCGGCGGGGTTGAAGCCCGGGAAGGATATCCTGGTGGTCTCGGTCGACGCCGTGAAGCCGGCTTTCGAGGCCATGATCGAAGGCAAGCTGAACGCGACGGTAGAGTGCAGCGCCGTGCACGGCCCCTTGCTCTTCGACACCATCGAGAAGATCGCGCGTGGTGAGAAGGTGCCGAAGCGGACAATCGTCCCCGGCAAGGTCTTCGAGCGCGATCAGGCGGCCGCGCTCATCAGCACGCGCCCTTACTGAGATCGCGCAGCGGCGGCGGGGGTGCAGCGGCGGCGGCGCCGGCCCCCTCCTCCGGTGAGCTCGCGAGTCGATCGGCCCTCAGCCACGGAGTAGCAGGCGCATGCCTGGTTCGAACGCATCGCTCTCTGTCGATGGCCTCAGCAAATCGTTCCCTGGTGTCCGCGCTCTGCATGACGTGCACTTCGAGGCGCACGCGGGCGAGATCCAGGCGCTGATGGGGGAGAACGGGGCTGGCAAGTCGACGCTGATCAAGCTGTTGACCGGCGTCTTCCCCCCCGACGCCGGGGCCATCCGCCTGGACGGTACGACGATCCAGCCGACCTCTCCTCGCCGCGCAGAAGCGCTGGGCATCAGCGCGGTGCACCAGGAAATAAGCCTGATACCGCACCTCTCCATCGCGGACAACATCATGCTGGGCCGTCAACCCCGGCGCTTCGGCCTGATTGACCAGCGCGCGGTCCACGCGAAGGCTCGGCAGGCCCTCGCGCGCCTGGCGCTCGACCTCGACGTGACGCGGTCGGTTGTAGCCCTGCCCACGGCGCTCCAGCAGATGGTGGCGATCGCCCGCGCGCTCGCCGTGGATGCCCGAGTCCTGATCCTGGATGAGCCCACATCGAGCCTGGACGAAGCGGAGACGCTGCGGCTGTTTGACGTGATGCGGAAGCTGAAGGCGCAAGGGTTGGCGATACTCTTCGTGACCCACTTCCTGGATCAGGTCTACGCCGTCAGTGACCGCATCACGGTGCTCAGAAACGGCTGCTTGGTAGGCCAGTATGCGAGCAGCGCGCTGCCTCGCCTGGAGCTCGTTCAGGCGATGCTGGGCGTCAAGCTCGGCGCGCCGGACAAACCCGCGCCGGGCGGCCCTGCCGGCCTCGACGGGGAGTCGAGCGCCGAAGGGCTGGTGCTCGCCGCACGCGGCCTCGAGCGCAGCGGGGTCATCGGGCCGATCGACCTCGCGCTGCGCGCCGGCGAGGTGGTGGGTCTCGCGGGGTTGCTCGGCTCCGGCCGGAGTGAGACCGCCAGGATGCTCTTCGGGATCGAGCCCGCCGATCGCGGTGAGCTCACGGTGGACCGCCGTCCGCTCAAGCTCAAGACGCCGCGGCACGCGATCCAGGCGGGGCTGGCGTACTGCCCGGAGGACCGCAAGGTCGACGGCATCGTGCCCAACCTGTCGGTGCGAGAGAACCTCATCCTGGCCCTTCAGGCGTCGCGGGGAGCGCTGCGGGTGCTCCCGCGCGACGAGCAGGATCGCCTGGTCCAGCACTACATCACGGCCCTGAGCATCAAGACGCCATCCCCGGAGACGCCGATCAAGCTGTTATCGGGCGGCAACCAGCAGAAAGTGCTGCTGGCGCGCTGGATGGTCACGCAACCACGAGTGATGCTCCTCGACGAGCCCACGCGTGGCGTGGACATCGGCGCCAAGCTGGAGATCGAGAAGCTGGTCAAGTCGCTCAGCGAGAGGGGGGTCGCCACGCTCTTGATCTCATCGGAGCTCGAGGAAATCGAGCGGAATTGTACCCGGGTGGTGGTCTTGAGAGATCGCAAACAGCAGGGCGAGCTCGCGGGAGAGTCAGTGACCCCTGCGTCGATCATCCAGGCCATTGCCCAGCGCCAGGAGGCCTCGCCCGATGCCCGAGAAGATCTCTGAAGCGCTGCGCACCAACGCCAGCGTCACCGGCGTCGGGATCATCCTCTTCACCGCTGGCGTCGGTGCCCTGCTGCTCAAGCGCGGGCGCCGCGAGGCCTGGCCCATGCTCGGCCTGTCGGCGCTCCTCGTGTTCAACTTCTTCCTGTCGAAGAACTTCTTCTCGATCGTCGAGCGCGACGGGGCCTACTACGGGACGCCCATCAACCTGCTCAACCAGGGCTCGGAGGTGATGCTGCTCGCCATCGGCCTGACCCTGGTGATCGCCGTCAGGGGCATCGATCTGTCGGTCAGCTCGGTCATGGCGCTGTCCGGCGCCACCTGCGTGATCCTGATGAAGGACCATCAATATCCGCCGCTGGTGGCGGCGCTCGTGTCCTTGCTCGTCGCGGGCGGCGCGGGGTTGTTCAACGGCGCGCTGGTCACGCTGCTGAACATCCAGCCCATCATCGTCACCTTGATCAGCATGATCGGCATTCGAGGCGTCGCGATGCTGATCACCAACGCCGAGCCTGTGACTCACGTGGATGCGACGTTCGCGTTCATCGGCAATGGTCACCTGGGTGGCTTGCCGTTCTCCATGCTGCTGGTGGCCGTCGTGTTCGCCATCGCGGCGCTCCTCTCCCGGAAGACGGCGCTCGGCCTGTTCATGGAAGCGATCGGCGACAACGAGCGGGCCAGCCACCTCGCGGGCGTCAGTGACCGCCGCATCAAGCTCTGCTTGTACGGGTTCTCCGGTCTGTGCGCCGGCATCGCCGGGCTCGTGGCCGCGTCGTACATCTCCACGGCCGACCCCGATCGCGTGGGGCGCCTGCGGGAGCTGGACGCCATCTTCGCCGTGGTGATCGGCGGGACGGCGCTGACGGGCGGGCGCTTCTACCTCGGCGGCACGCTGGTAGGAGCGCTGCTGATACAAACGCTCTCCATCACGATGTACAGCCAGCACGTCCCTTCGGAGATCGAGCCAATGCCCAAGGCCATCGTGATGCTGATGAGCTGTCTCTTGATCTCCGAGGAGTCGCGCCGGCGCCTCGTCGCGCTGTTTGGGGTCAGGCGATGGCAATAGCGCTGCGCAGCTGGGACCGGCGGCACTTGCCGCTCGTCGTGACGGCGGTCCTCCTGATCGCGCTCTACGCGAGCGCGCTGACGTTCTACGATTCGGCGCGCAGCCTGCGGTTCCTGGTCGACCTGATCAAGGGCAACGCGGCGATGGGCATCTGCGCGGTGGGGATGACCTTCGTCATTCTGGCGGGGGGCATCGATCTCTCGATCGGGTCCGTCGTCGCGCTCACGACGGTCCTCGTGGGCACGCTTGTCGCAGGTGGCCACCACCCGCTGCTGGCCTTCTCTATCGGCCTCGCGGCGGCGGTCTCGCTCGGCGCCGCGACGGGTTACCTGATCCACGGCTTCTCTCTGCCGCCGTTCCTGGTGACGCTGGCGGGCATGTTCTTCGCGCGCGGACTGGCCTTCGTCGTCAGCATGCAGCCCATCAGCATCGATCATCCTTTCTTCGATTGGATCGTCGATGAGCTCGGCTTCGCGCTGGCGATCCCTGGCCTGGATCGAACCTGGATCACCGCGACGGCCCTGCTGTTTCTTGTCGTCCTCGCGCTCGGCGTGATCTTGCACCGGAGCACGAGCTTCGGCCGGAACGTGCTGGCCATCGGCGGGGACAGGCAAGCCGCGATGCTCATGGGAGTGCCGCTCGGCGCCACGACTGTGTGTTTGTACGCGTTGAGCGGCCTGTGCGCGGGTCTCGGGGGGGTCACCACGGCGCTGATCGACAGCGCCGGCAAGCCGAACATCGGCGTCGGCCTGGAGCTCGAGGCCATCGCGTCGGTGGTGATCGGTGGAACGCTGCTGACCGGCGGTGTCGGCAGCGTCGTCGGTACCCTGATGGGCGTGATGATCACCGGGCTCGTGCGGGCGGTGCTCAACCTGGATGGGCGTCTCCCGTCTCCCTGGCACCACATCAGCATCGGGCTGCTGCTGCTGGGCTTCATCGTCATGCAGCAGCTCCTGGTCCGCTCGGCCAGGCGCGCGACATGAGCGGCCAGGGCCGACGAGCGGCAGCTTCAACGATGGTGCTGGAGAGCGAGGAGCGACAACGTGAGTGAGACAAGACGAGTTCTGGTCACCGGCGCGGCGGGGAAGGTCGGCCAGGCCTTCATCCGCAGGTTCCTGTCGGAACCCAGGTTCGAGGCCTGGCAGGTTCGTGCGCTATGCCACAACCGCATGCTGGAGCGGACGGCGCGCCTGGACGTTGTGCGTGGATCGATCGAGCACGGCGGCGTGGCCAGCGAAGCGGTGGAGGGCGTGAGCCACGTGCTGCACCTCGCGACAAGCAAGGAGACCCCCGACAGCATCATGGACGTGGCCATCAAGGGCATGTTCTGGCTGCTCGAGGCCTGCCGCGTCAGCCCTGCGTTCCAGCAGTTCATCCTGATCGGGGGCGACGCCGGGATGGGCCACTTCTTCTATCCACACCCGGTCCCCGTCACGGAGGCGCAGAAGCACAGCGCCTACCCGGGTTGCTATGCGCTGTCCAAGGTGCTCGAGGAGGTCATGCTCGAGCAATACTACGTCCAGTATGGCCTGAACGGATGCTGCCTGCGCGCGCCGTGGATCATGGAGAAGGACGACTTCAAGGCCCAGCTGTCGTTCGGTGACGATGTGTTCGGAGGGCCGAGGTGGCGCGATCTGGTCGGAGCTCAGGCGGCAGAGGGATACGTCCGCTCGGGCGCCGTCCCGGTGATGCTCGACCCTGACGGGAAGCCGGTGAAGCGCAACTTCGTGCACGTGGAGGATCTCGTCGCCGCGATCCTCATGGCGATCGACAACGAGAAGGCCCGCCAGCAGACCTTCAACATCTGCATGGATGAGCCGGTCGACTACGGTGAGCTGGCCTCTTACCTGGAGACCACCCGGGGCCTGCCGAGCGTGAGGGTGAAGACGCCCTACCATTCGACGTGGCTGGACAACACGAAGGCCAAGTTTCTGCTGGGTTGGCGGCCGCAGTACAATCTGGCGCGACTTGCGGACGCCGCCTTTGACCACGCGCGCGCGCCCGATGACCCGCGCATCACGTGGTACCCCGGTTGACGAGCGCCACCGTCGAGCCGACGGCGACGCCGCCCGGGGTGTCTCAGCGGACGTGGATGTCCGGCTTCGGCGCCGGGGCCATCCCCTCCCCGATGTGGAAGCTCGGGTGGGGCGGCTGGTTGTAGGCGCCGTTCTGCCACGAGATGGCGACGCGATACTGCGGATCGTGCATCAGGGTGTGGATCCGGTTCTTCGCGGGCTGGCTCGTCGTGAAGATGCGAATCGAGTCGCCGCAGCGGAAGATCACCTCCTCGCGCCAGTCGCCCAGGATATCGGCGCTGAGGGTCGGGTTGCTCTTCGTGCCGTTGTTCGCGGCGCACCCGTCGGCCGTGAAGTTGCCGCCGTCGCCGTCGACCTGGCGGATGCCGTTGCCGTCGAGGAGCTCGCGGCTCAGGTCCGCGTCCCACCAGATGAGGAAGTTGCTCGACGCGGGGCGGTTCCCGACGCTCTTGCCGTCCGAGCCGCTCAGCAGCTGGCTGTTGTTCACCCACGCCTCGCTCCCGGGGTTGCGCGGATCGACGTCCGCCGCCACGCCCCGGCCAGGCCCCTCCTCGCCGCCGTTGCCGGGCCCCTGCCAGAGGACCTCGCACGTGCGGGCGTCGCGCATGGCGTACGCGGGCGCGTCCCCGCTCTCGTACGGCATGAACACCTCGAGGCCGGGGCGCGACGGGATGTGATCCGTGACGTGCAGCGCGTCGCCGTGAGCGTAGTAGTCCACCGTGCAGAGGCCCGTGCCGTCGTCGTCGAACGTGGCGCCGCCGTTGATGATCTCCTGCTGCGGGTCGTCGTCCACGTTCGCGACGCTGATGGAGTGGGCGCCCTTGCCGGCGAACTTCCCGTTGTCACGGCTCGAGCTGGAGTCGAACGTCCAGAGGTTCGAGAGCGCGCCGTCGCGGTAGTTCCAGGCCGAGAGCGTGGTGCGCGCGTAGTAGCCCCGCCCGAACACCGCGCTCGGGCGCCCTGTGTCGTCGAGGAACGCGATCGTGCCGACGAACCTGTCGACGCGGTTGCCGTAACACTCGTTGTTGCCCCAGCTGCACGGGTCCTCGCGCCCTACAAGGAACGCGGTCGTGGCGAGCTCGGCGCCTGTCTCTCCCGAGAACACCGTGAGGTACTCCGGGCCGGTCAGGATGTAGCCGTCGCCGTTGCGGTAGTCCTTGGCGTCGTCGTCGCCGGCCGCGGGCCCCTTGCTCAGGAACTCGCCCTTGCCGTCGCGCGTCCCCGGCGCTGTCTTGACGGCCACCTCCGCCTTCCCGTCGCCGTCGAGATCGTAGACGAGGAACGGCGAGTAATGCGCCCCGGCCCGGATGTTCACGCCGAGATCGATGCGCCAGAGGCGCGCGCCGTCGAGCGTGTAGGCGTCCAGGTAGGTCTTGCCGGTGCGGCCAGCCTGCGAGTTGTCCTTGAGGTTCGACGGATCCCACTTGACGACGATCTCGTATCGCCCGTCGCCGTCCAGGTCCCCCACGCTGCCGTCGCCGCTCGAGTAGGTGTAGCCGTCCCCGGCGGGCGGCGCCATCGTCGGGATGGACAGGGATCCATCCTTCCACACGGACGCGGCCTCCGACTCGCCTCGCTCGACGCCGCCGACGACCGGCCGCACCGTGTAGACCGAGCTCGGAGTTCCGCCGCGGTCCACGAAGTTGGTGGAGTCCGTGATCGGCGCGTCGTTGACCTTGGTGCCGTCCCGGTAGACGTTGAAGGCGATGTCGTCGGGATCGTAGCCGAACAGGCGGAAGCCCACGTAGATACCCCCGTCCGTGGGAACGGCCACGACGCCGCGGTCGAGATCCTCCATCTGCGCGAACCCCGTCGGCGCGGGCG
>NZ_JEMA01000259.1 GCF_001589285.1 Sorangium cellulosum
AGAACCGCGAGCCATTTCTCTGAACGTGATGTGGGCGTCAAAGATAAATTTCGCGGTGAAACCGGAATGCATGCGGGGCGGCCCGTCCCGGGCGTGCGCAGGGGCCCACGCGGTTACGCGGCGGGGGGTGTTCGTCAACGAGCTGGTCGATGACGGCCGGTCACCAGCGCCCGATACATCCCTCGACCTTCGCGGCCGTTCCGCGCCCCGCCAGGTGACACCGACGGCCCCGACCAAGGCTTGCGGGCGTTCACCTCGCCCCCGCAGCCGCTCCCCCGCCTGACGCCGCCCCAAGCGAGCGGCGCACCCCTGCGGGGTAAAGCCGGCCTACCAGGTCAGCGGCGGCGCCGGAGGCGGAGGACGAGCGCGGCGCCAATGCCGACGAGCACGAGCAGGACCACGCCGACCCACACCCAATCCAGGGGATCCGAGCTGAAGGAGACGGCCACCGCGCCGCATCCGGGAGAACACGCTCTTTTCATCAGGCAGCCCATCCTTTCATCAACCACCCCCTCCGGTCCGCCGGAAGGTGCGGACCACGTCGCGGTGCTCCTCGACGCCGCGGCCTCGCCCTCTGCTCGGGTGCCATCTACGATGGCGGGCTCGCCGGTGTCCAGCGCCGCGACGTGGCAGAGCTCGACCAGGTGGACGGCGACGGCCCCGAGCTCGCCGGCGCTGAGCGCCGGTGTCCAGTCACCAGCGCCCGGTGTCGCCCTCGACCTGCGTGGCCGCTCCGAACTCGCCGGCATCCTCCTCGACGCCGCGGCCGCTCCGCCATCCGACCAGGCCGCAGCGTCGAGTGGCCAGGCGTCCTACGCGAGCGCCCCGGAGGCGTCACGACGACCCCCTGCTGCTCATAGCGTGGCTTGACGATGGCGGGTGCTGCTCGCGTTCTGCCCGACGCCCCTACCGTGGCGCCCCCTTCGTGTCGCCTACCTGCGCGACGCCGACGGGCGCGCAGAATTACCAAATCGCGCCCTTCGCTCCCCCCGGTTTTCGGCTCCTCAGCGGCGCTTCCCAGAGCACCTAACCCCGCGACAGGACGTCATGTTTTCCCCAGGCGCATCTCCGGGTAATTCGCGTCGAGTTACCTTAGGCGCAGAATTACCTTTTCGGGCCTCGTTCGGCGGCCTCGGTCACGGTTGCTCGCCAACCTATCACGATGGAGGTACGGCATGGCACGAGCGGATCTCGCGCGTGGTTCGGCACCCCTTGCTCTTCGTCAGGCAGACAACATCGTCCGAGTGGTCGAGAGAAAGTTCCCGGAGGCGCCCTCCAGCGGATCGTACAGTCCCAGGGGGCTCGACCAGTCCGCGACGACGACGGCGACGGCGACGCTCGCGATCCCGCTGGACGGGCTCACGATCACGGCGCCGCCTCCGGAGATGCTCTCGCAGAAGAACGTCGAGGCGGTCACCGGCATCCCGGCGCGCGTCTTCCTCGACACGACCCGCGCGCCGGGCTTTGCCCTGCCGGTCACCAAGCTGGGCAAGCTGCGCCTGGTCCAGCGCGAGGCGTTCGTTGCCTACCTGCGGATGCTGGCCAGTGCCCCGGAGTTGCGCCGTGACGCAGAGGCGGATGAGCGCACGCGGGTTGACGCCGTGCTGGCTGCTGCCGGCCTCGAATCTGTCCCGCGTGCACGTACCGGTCGAGCGAGCGCTCATTCCGAGAGCGCGAGCCGTGGTAGGCTGCCGCCGAAGTAGAGCGGGCCCGCTCGGCGCTACCAACGCCGAACGGGCCCTTGATCGACCCCCGGGCAAACGGAGACCGATCCATGACCGACGTACCCCAGCGGCGGGCGCGCGCCAAGCGCTCGCCGGCCCTCGCTTCATCGTCCCTTCCCGCATCGACATCGCCCGACCGGCTTACGCGGTCGAGCCGCTCCGGCGGGCGCCCCTCGCTGGCGGCGGAGCCCGCCGCGCCCGACGCGGCCCAGCCGGCCTCGGCCAGCTCGACGGAGCGCCCGACGCCGAACACCCGCACCTCTGGCAGGTCCGCAGGAGAGAAGCGCGCCAACGGCTCGGGCTCCGTCCGGCTGCGCGGCAAGACGTGGACCGCACGACTCAGTCTCGGCGAGGCCGGTCGACCCACGTTCACCCTGCCGACGTGCCGCACGGAGCAAGAAGCCAACGCGGGCCTGCAGGTGCTGTCCGAGCTTGCGGGACGGCTGCTCGCCGCCGGGCAAATCGTGCTCGGTCTGCCGCTGCTGGAGCAGGCTGCCGCACGCGAGGGAAACGCCCTCCGGGATGTCCGGCTTGCCATCGACCAGCTATGCAAGGGCGAAGCGCGCGCCCGCGCAACCGGAGAAACCACCTTCGCCGAGTTCGCTGAGCGGGTGCTTTCGGGAAAGCTGGCCGAACAGTATCCGGATCATGTGAAGGCGATTCGCAGTGCGGATGATTACAGATCGAGGTTGGCCCACGTACTCGACGTGCTCGGTCCCGTGCCTCTCGTGCGCCTCACGATCGACCATGCCGATCGCGCGATGTCCTTGTTGCCGGGGCACCTGGAGCCTAGCACGCGCCGAAACGTTGCGATGGTCGTTCACCGCATCCTCTCGTTGGCTGTGTATCCGGCGCGCCTCATAGGCAGCAATCCGTTGCCGCGCGGATGGGTTCCCAAGGCAGATCACGACAAGGCAAAAGGGTACTTGTACCCGGACGAGGATCAGCGCCTCATGGGGAGTCAGGCGATCCCCTTGTGCTTCCGGATCTACTACGGCTTCCTCATTCGCGAGGGGATGCGGGCCGATGAGGCCGGACAGCTGGAGTGGTCGGATGTGGATCTGGACCGGGGAGCCGTCGTTCTCGATGAGAACAAGACGGACGATCCGCGGGCGTGGGCGCTTTCACCCGACGTCGTGCGCGCGCTCCGGAAGTGGCGCGAGATCTGCCCGGACGAGGCACGCGTCTTCGTAGGGAAGTGGGGTAACCCGCTGCCGGGGAACAACGGGGCGGAGCGCTTCAGATTCCACCTCCGACGCGCGGGTATCGCCCGGCCTGAGCTGTTCGAGACTACTGAAGCACGATTGAACATTCGCTTGCACGACACCCGCGCGACCTTCATCACCATCAAGCTCGCGAACGACCGCACGGAGACGTGGATCTCCGATCGGACCGGGCACAAGTCGAGCGGCCAGATCCATCATTACAAGCGCGCAGCGCGCAAGGTCGCGGAGCTGGGGCTGGGTGACTTCGCCCCCCTGGATGAAGCGATCCCCGAGCTGGCCGGCAAGGGACGCGCGGAAGGCACTCCCGCGCCGGCTGGCGCGGCTACGCGAGCGGCCATCGCGGAGGCCGCTATCGCCCCCGCGCAGACCGGCCAGGCGTCGGCCCGGGGCGACCTCTCCCCGCCCGTCGCCGTCCCGGCGGACGCTGAGGCTCCCGAAGCAGCCCGGTTGGGCCCGCGTTGGGCCAAGCCGACCGCTCGGGTGGCCGAGCCCCAATTGGAACCCATTGAAATCATTGACTTTATCCCCGATCGCTCCACCGTACCCGGGAAGTCCTTGGGCCTCGTCGTTGATGCGGAGGAGCGGACAACGGAAAGGTCAACAATTCTCAACAGCTCTACGGGACAGGGACGGCTGGGTCCTCTTCCAGTGTGGCCCAACGCGGGCCCAACCGGCCGCCTTCGGATGCTCCAGCGTCCACCACGGCGGCGGCAGTGTCGCCCCGGGACGACATCTGACGGGACTGCGCAGAGGCGAGGGGAAGAGCGAAGCGCGGTTCTCCGGCACGTTCACGGACAAGCTGCCTATTTAAGGCGCGCGACCCGCGTCGGGTCGCGACTCCACAGGTCGCTGATCCCGGGCCGGGTCACGGCGGCTCAGTCGAGCAAATCCCCGTCCTCGTCCATGGCGACGGCGAAGGGCCCCTCGCTCGGCCCCACCGGCATCACCCACCGGCCGGCCACGGCGTCGGGCGCGACGCCAGCGAGCTCCGCGATGCGCTCCTGCCAGTGCTCGGACGCCTCGGTCGCGCAGCGGATTACCGTGGACGCCGTCTTGCCCGCCGCCGGCTCGGCCTCCAGCGCCACGGCGACCTCCGCCGCGAGCGCCGCGTCCGCCTCGACGATCACGGCGTCCGGATCGGACCGGCGGATCAGATCCGCGACGCGCGCGGCCTCCGACGAGCCGAGCACGTACGTCCCGACCTGCGTGCGCTGCGCTTCCACGAGCCGGCCCAGCGCGTCCTTACCCGCCTCGCCCAGCGAGGCGAGATCGAGCGGCACCGCCCGCGTGCGNCTTACCCGCCTCGCCCAGCGAGGCGAGATCGAGCGGCACCGCCCGCGTGCGGGCCGAGAGCCCAGCCTCGGCGAGCGCCTCGGCGACGGCGCG
>NZ_JEMA01000260.1 GCF_001589285.1 Sorangium cellulosum
GGCGAAGCACGCGCGGCTGTTCGCGCGGCCCGCCGAGGACTGCCTCGGCCGGGTGGCGCGCGAGCTCTGGCTCGACCGCCTCGGGCTCGCGCTGGCGGGGATCCTCGCCGCGCTCGCGTGCCTGTGCTGGATGCCCGAGGGGCTCGCGGCCGCGGCGCTGCTCGCCCCGACGCTCCTCGTCGCGTACGAGCGCGCGGTGCCGAAGCCGACGCTCGATGCTGTCTGGCAGGGCGTGAACCGGGCGGCGCGGCTCGTGGCCACGGCGCACGGCGCGAAGGCGGTGATCTTCGGGCACACCCACAGCCCGGAGGGGAGCTGGGAAGACGGGGTGTTCTTCGGGAACACCGGCTCCTGGTCCGCGGCGTTCGAGGACATCGCGTGCACGAAGCCCGTCTTCGAGGCGCGCCCGCTCGTCTGGCTGCGCTCCGAGGACGGCGCGGCCCCCGACGAGCCCCTGGCGGGCGGGCTCGTCATGTGGAAAGACGCGCGATTCCAGCCCTGGAGGGCCGACGCCACCCCGTCCATGCCCCGGAAGGCCGAGGTGGCCAGACGGCCGCGCCCGGCGGGGCTGCGACCTCAGGCGACAGCCGCCCTGCGCAGCTAGCACCTGGTCGCCAAGGCGCGCTCCTTCGGCCTGGGTGGTGGGGGCCGGAGCTCGACTTCGCCGGTTCCCCGCTCGATGTGCTCGCCGAGAACGTGATCCTCCTCCGTCATGTCGAGCTCCAGGGTGTCCTCAGGCGAATCCTGTCGATCCTGAAGATGCGGGAGACCGCCCACGACCACTCCATCCGTCAGTACGAGATCGGCGGCGAGGGGATCCGGGGGCTCGCACCGCAGGAGACCGCCGAGGGGCTGCTGACGGGGATCGCGAGGCTGCCGTCGGAGCGCCGGGTGAAGCGGCGGGGGACGGCCCCAGGCCGCCGCGGGAACGCGACGTGAGCGCGCCCGACGCCAGGGCTGGCGCGCTGTCGCGGCGGATCATCGAGCACGAGATCGCCGGCCGGGAGGCGCCGGCCGACGTCGCGGCGGTGATCGAGGGCGCCTTCCGCCGGCTCCACCAGGTCATGTCCACCGTGATCGGGCCGCTCGGCTTCCAGGCCGTCGTGACCCGCGCGGTTCACCTCACCCGGCGGGCCTGCCCCGGCTTCGACGCCTGCCATGTGACGTGCGGAGACACCGTCGTGATGACAGGGATGTCCGAGCTGATCGAGCGCGATGGAGCGGCGCAGGCGGGCGCGGCCGCGGCGGTGCTCCTCGCCAACGTCATCTCCTTGCTCTGCAGCTTCATCGGTGAAGACCTCACCTTCCGCCTGCTGCGCAGGGGCTGGACGGGTTTGCCCGGAGAAGGGGAACGCCCCGGCGCGGAGGAGGCCTAGGTGCCATGAGGGATGGAGAGAGAATGGGTCTGAAGCTCCTGTCGACCGGGATCCCTGGTCTTGACAAGGTATTCGGCGGCGGGCTCCCCGAGTACTCGTTCAACCTCGTCGCCGGCCCGCCGGGCGCCGGCAAGACGACGCTTGTCCACCAGCTCACGTTCGCCAACGCCTCGGCCGAGCGACCTGCCCTCTACTTCACCGTCCTGGGGGAGCCGTCCCTCAAGATGCTGCGCTACCAGCAGCAGATGGGGTTCTTCGATCCCGAGAAGGTGGGCACGGTGATCCGCTTCATCGACCTGAGCCGCGAGGTGATGTCGGAGAGCCCCGCCGCGCTGCTCGACAGCATCGTGAAGCACGTCGAGCAGACGAACCCCGCCATCGTGGTCGTCGACTCCTTCCGGACGGTGATGCGCTCGTACGTCGGGGGCGATATGGAGCTTCAGGCCTTCTTGCAGCGGCTCGCGCTCCACCTCACGAGCTGGCAGGTGACCTCCTTCCTGGTCGGCGAGTACGAGGAGAGCGAGATGCACAGCAACCCCGTCTTCACCATCGCCGACGGGATCTTCTGGCTCACGCACAACAAGGAGCGGAACACCGCCGTCCGCAAGATCGAGGTGATAAAGATGAGGGGGCAGGCGGCGATCCCGGGGCGTCACACCTTCCGCATCAGCCAGCAGGGGATCGAGGTCTTCCCGCGGACGATGTCGCGGCTCCCGGTCACAGCAGAGCACTCCGCCAGGCGCCGCGTCTCCGTGGGGGTGCCCGGCCTCGACGAGATGATGGGCGGCGGCGTGATCACGGGCGACGCGACGCTCGTGGCGGGCCCGTCGGGGACGGGCAAGACGGCCGTGAGCATCCAGTTCGCCGCCGAGGGGGTCCGGCACGGGGAGCCAGCGGTCCTCGCCCTCTTCGAGGAGCACCCGGAAGAGTTCGTCGCGCGGGCGAAGGAGATGGGGGTCGACTTCGAGGCCATGGCGCGGCAGCAGCAGCTCCGCTTGCTTTACTTCAGGCTGCTCGATCTCTCCGCCGACGAGATCCTCCACGAGGTGCAGCAGGCCGTGGCGCAGATCGGCGCCAGGCGTCTCGTGATCGACTCCCTGAACGGCCTCGAGCTGGCGCTGTCGCCCGGCTTCCGCGAGGATTTCCGGGAGTCGCTGTACCGCATGATCGGGGCGCTGACGGGCGGCGGCGTGAGCATCCTGCTCACCGTCGAGGTGACGGAGTCCTTCGACAAGATCCACTTCAGCCCGCACACCGTCTCTTTCCTGGCGCACAACATCATCTTGCTGCGCTATGCCGAGATCGACGGCCAGCTACGCAAGGTGCTCACCGTCGCCAAGATGCGCCGGAGCCAGCACAGCCCGTATCTGCACGCCTACGAGATCACGTCCAGCGGGATGCGGGTGACCGAGCCGATCACCGGCTACCGCGGCTTCTTGACGGGCGTGCCGACCCCGCGGCGCCTCGATCCGGCGGGATTGCCGGGGCTGATCGACAGGGAGCGCGCCGTGCTCGACCAGGCGCTGGCGCTGCGCGAAGCGACGGCCGAGCGCCTCGCCGAGGCGACCGGAATGGAGCTTCCCGCGCTGTCGCGGGCGCTGGCCCGCCTGGTCGAGCTCAACTACCTCATCGAGGTCCAGGAGAACGGGAGCGTGCTATACAGGTCGATTGCCCGACCGCTCGGACAGTAGACAAGGGAACACCTGGATGATGTACACGCTGTGCAGGGGTGAGGAAGCGCAAATGCCTGACCCAGACGTGGACCTCATCCACCGATACAGGCCTGCGGTCGAGCGATCTCTGCTCCCGACCCTCCTGACCGTGACGGAGCAGCACATCGTCCGTTATGCGAACCCCGCGTTCTGCGGATTGCCTGTCATGTCGCCGGAGTTGCCTGCCGAGGTGAGCTTCCCCAGCCTGTTCCAGGGCGCGGAGGCGTTGAGGGCGCTGCTCGATCGCGTGTTCCGGGACGGCGTCACCGACATGGCGGCGGACGTCGCGCTCGGGCGCCCGGGGGGGAGGGCCTTCCACGGGACCGCCATCGTGGCGCCGCTCCTCGACGAGCGGGCTCGCCAGCGCGGGCTCGTCGTGCAGATCCTCGACACAACGGAGCAGGTCATGGCGCGCGCTCGCGAGGCCCAGGCCGCCCGGGACGTCCAGGAGGCCAACGAGAAGCTCATCGTCGCCGGGATCCGGGAGCAGGAGCTCGCGGACCGGGCGAACCAGAGCGCGGCCGAGCTCAGGGCGCTCCTGGACGTGGTGTCCCAGGGCGTCGCGGTGTTCGGCGCCACCGGCGAGGTCGTCCTCGTGAACCCTGCCGGCCGCGCGAAGCTCGGTCTCTCCGGCGCGCGCCCCACGCTGGACGACTACCGCCGCTGCGACTTCAGGCATCTCGACGGAACGCCCCTCGATTTCGAGCAGGAGGTGCTGTCGCGGGTGATGCGGGGTGAGCCGTTCGCCGACGAGGACGAGGTGCTCCTGCACCGCCCGGACGGCGCCGTGCGGCACATCGTCCTGAGCGGCGGCGTCGTGCGCGACGCGCAGGGGCGGGTGGCGCTCGCGATGAACCTCTACCGGGACGTGACGCAGGTCCGCGAGCTCGAGCAGGTCCGCGAGCAGTGCATGTCGCTCATCACCCACGACCTGCGGAGCACGATGAGCGCGGCGATGTACGCCGCCGAGCTCATCAAGATCGGCCGGCCAGCGGACAACGTGCAGATGCTCGCGGAAAAGATCCTTCGCAGCATGAGCCGCATGGACGAGATGAGCCGCACGCTCCTCGACGTGCAGCGGCTCCGCGCCGGCCACAGGCTCCCGCTGCTGCTCGGCGCGTGCGACATTGTCGCGATCGCCCGCGATGTGATCGACGATCTCGCGTCCTTTCATGACCAGCGCGTCGCCCTCCGGGGAGAGGCGCGCGTCGAGGGGATATGGAGCGCCGGGGAGCTGCGCCGCGCGATCTCGAACCTGGCGAGCAACGCGCTCAAGTACGGGGCCACAGGCGCGCCGGTCATCATCACGGTCGAGAAGACCTCGGACCGGGCCGCCGTCGCGGTGCACAACGAGGGCCCGCCGATCGCGCCCGAGGACCAGGCTCGCCTGTTCGCGCCGTTCGTCCGGACCAGGGCCGCCGTGGCGGGCGGGCAGCGGGGGTGGGGGCTCGGCCTCACGTTCGTGCACGGGTGCGCCGAGGCGCACGGAGGAAGGGTGACGCTGGAGAGCAGCGCGGAGCGCGGGACCACCTTCACCCTCGAATTGCCGCTCGACGCGCGCCCCTACCAGCAACCGGGCTGATCGCGGCGCCCTCGCGGCGGTGCGCGCGCGGGACACGGCGCGGCGGCGGCCAGGTGGCCTGCGTCGTGCTTTCGCCCCCGGCGCGGAGCAAGCGCCATGCGATTGACGTACGAGCAGGATGTGCGGGGGCACTCGGTTGTCGACGCCGAGGGGAGCGTGATCGGCGAGGTGGAGCAGCTTTACCTCGACAGCGACTCGTTCAAGCTGGCGGGGGTGCGGGTCAAGCTCCGGGCCGAGGCGGCCGACGTGCTCGGCGTGCAGCACGGGATCTTCCAGGCGGGGTTCCTCGACGTGCCGGCCGAGGCCATCCAGAGCCTCGGGCAGGCGGTCGTGCTGCGCACGGAGGCGCGGAACCTGCTGACGCCGAGCTAGCCCGGCCTGCGGTGGAGATGGGGGCTGGAGGCCGCAGTCCGCGAGTCCGTGCCTGCGGATCCATCGAGTCCGTGAAGCGGCCACGGCGCGCCCTCACGCGCTCGCGGCGCCGCTCAGGGGGCCGGCGCCTCGAGGGGCATGAACGCCTTGGTGCGGAACGTGCGCTTGCTGAGCCTCCAGCCCGAGGGCGTCCAGACCGCCTCGTTCTCGTACGTGCCGTGCGCCACCTGGACGCTGCCCAGCGGGTCGACGATGTGCGTCGCGATCAGGTACGAGGTGATCTTCGCGCGGTTGCCGCCAGGGAGGATGTCGATACGGATGTTGCTGATCAGGTGCTGCGTGTCGACGTAGCCGGACTCGGCGAACAGGACGCCCATGAAGTCGGCCCAGGCCTCGGCGCTGGGCACCGACACGACCGGCGGATCACCCGGAGCGGCGCCGGCCTCCCAGATCAAGACGGGGGCGTTCGGCGTGAAGCACCTCGAGAAGATCTGCTTGCCCTTCGCCAGATCGCCGCCGCCGATCGCGTCGGTCCCGGCCGCGTAGCAGTACTCGAGCTGCTCGATCTCCTGGAGCGCCTTGAGCTCCGGGAGACCATTCGAGCGCGTGCCCTCGGCGGGCCGCGCGAGCGTCAAGGTGACGGCGCCCGCCAGCGCGAGCGTGGAGACGACAGGAAAGACACGACGCAGAAACCTGCTGAGACCACCGCTGTTCGTGCTCATGGAACTCACTCCATTCGTTGAATGCCCCCACGTCGCTGAGAATCAAAGATCATTGTACAAATGTGTTAACAAATCCGTCAAGCGAAGTTCGCGGCCGGCGCGCGAGTTTCGGTGTTGCTGCGCCAGGACTCATGTCACACTCCTGATGTTCGAACTCCACAGGTCCAGCGCACGTGCGGACCCGTCGCCTGTGCGGCGCTCCCCGGTGACGTCGGCGCACGCTGTCAGACCGTCCGCCACCGCGGCGCGCTCTGCGCCCGGCTCGCCGCGGCCGCGGGGCTCGGTCTCCGTGTCGATGATCCGGTGCGCGAGCTCACGGATCCTGTGTTGATGATCCGGTGCGCGAGCTCACGGCCTGCGGACGGCCAGGGCGAGCGGCGGTATCAGCGCTCGCGGCCCATCCTTCGAATGCAGTACTCGAGCCCCTGCCGCAGCGTCGAGCGCGTCTCGATCGACGAGAGATCCACGCCGAGGCCGACGATGGTCTGGGCGATCGCGGGGTGGATCCCCGTGATGATCCCCTCGGCCCCGAGGAGCTTGATGGCCGCGGTGAGCTTCATGAGGTGGTTCGCCGTCTCGGTGTCCATCGCCTCGATCCCGGTGAGATCCACGATGGTGTAGCGCGCCTGCGTCCGGACGACCTCGCGGAGGAGCCCTTCCATCACGTCGGCGGCGCGCGCGCTGTCGAACATGCCCATGAGGGGCAGCGTGAGCACGCGGTCCCACACCTGGATGATCGGCGTCGAGAGCGAGCGGATGACCTGCCGCTGCCGCTCGATGAGATCGAGCTTCGCGCGGAGCTCCTGCTCGGTGCGCTTCGCGGGCGTGATGTCGAGCGTGACCCCCGCGACGTGGGTGACCTCGCCGCGATCGTTCAGGATGGGCAGGTACCAGGCCTCCCAGTGGACGCCGTCGATCTCGTTCACGAAGTAGGACATCTGGCCGTCGAGCGCCTTGCGCAGCACCGCCGTGCCAGATTCCGGGTAGAGGTCGAACAGGTTGAGCCCGATGAACTGCCCGGGCTTGAGCCCGGCGGAATCGAGCCCCTTCCCGTCGTGGAGGACGAAGATCCCCTTCCTGTCGATCGCCCACAAGCAGACAGGGAGATGGTCGTTGATCGCCCGGAGGAGCTTGAGCTGGATCTCGCTCTTGATCCGCTCCTCGACGTCGCGGAGCGCTCCATAGACCTCTTCCTTCTCGGGCACCCATCGCGCCGTGCACTGGAAGCACTTGAACGATCCGTCCGCCGTCTTCATCCTCAGGACGACGTCCATCGGCTTCGCCGCGGCGCGCAGGTGCTCCCACGCCTCGTCGAACGAGGCCCTGTCCTCGGCGTGAACCAGCTGGCCGATCTCCGCCTGCGAGCCCGCGTCGAGGAGCTCGGGGCCCATCGCCTCGGTGAGCGCGCGGCTCATCCGGAGGAGCCTACCGCCCTCGCCGGCGATGAAGACCAGCTCCATGCAATGCGAGAAAAAGTCGTCGAGCGTGCTGGTCGTGCTGTCTGGCTGGGCCATCCGACTTGGCAGAGTACATCGGTCAAGCGGGCAGTGTCGAGGTATAGAGCGCCCTCCGGCGCTGCGCGATGGCTCCGAGCAGCGTCGTTTGCTTCCAAGTGCGTGTCTGTAGGTGATGGATCGGCGTGATCGATCTCGGGCTCGTCTACAGGCGCACGGAGCACGTCACTCTGCACCTGGCCCTCGATCTCGTCAGGGGCTCGCCTGCGCCAACGGGTCTCGGGGACGAGCCCACCAGGCCAGCGACTCGCTCGTGCTCGGCCTCACCGGCGGCCCCGGCGTCCCGCTGGACACCTGGCCTGGCGCCGGGGCTGGACAGAAGCGCGCCAGGACGCCGCGGGCGCTTCTTCGGCGCGGTGGCCGCCGTGGGCGGCGCGCTTGCTCGGCTGCGCCCGAGCGCCCCGTCGGGTTGAGGCCCGCGCGAGCGGACGATAGAGTCGCCGCGGACCTCGCCTCGGGGAGCTTCCCGGCGCGATCCGCGGAGTCGACGGCGCATGAACCGCAGCCAGCGCGAGGAGATGGAGCGGACGAAGACCGCGTGCGCGCCGGCCGCGGCCGCGGCCGGCGGCGCGTCGCCGGCGGACGCCACGACGGACGTCACGTTCCGGCTGCGCGTGACCCCCCCGAGCCCCTCGTCGCGCGAGCCGCCGCCCATCTCCGTCACGGCGCCCGAGCGCCTCTCCGCCGAGGACCGCTACGAGGACCTCGGCTGCATCGGGCGCGGGGGCATGGGCGAGGTGCGCCGCGTGCGCGATCGCATCATGGGGCGCGTCCTCGCGATGAAGATCCAGTCGACCGAGGCGTGCGACGCCACGCCCGATCGCGCCCGCTTCCTCGCCGAGGCGCGCCTGACCGCGGCCCTCCAGCACCCGGGGATCGTGCCCGTGCACGACTGCGGCGCGCTCGCCGACGGGCGGCTGTGGTTCACGATGAAGGAGGTGCGCGGGCGCACGCTCGGCGACGTCATCGCCGAGATGTACGCGGCCGGCGGCGGGAGCCTCTCGCCCGCCGCGCTGCGGCGGGCGATCGACACGTTCCTCCGCGTCTGCGAGGCCGTTGCCTACGCGCACAGCCGCGGCGTGATCCACCGCGATCTCAAGCCGGCCAACGTCATGATCGGCGAGTTCGGCGAGGTCCTCGTGATGGACTGGGGCCTCGGGCGCCCCGCCGCGCCGGCGCTCGGGTCGCCCGAGGGCGCCGACGGCGCGGACGTCATCGAGGCGGCCCCGCTCACGCAGCCCGGCGAGGTGCTCGGCACGCTGCTCTACATGGCCCCGGAGCAGGCGCGCGGCGAGGGCGATCGCCTCGGCGCCGCCGCCGACGTCTACGCGCTCGGCGTCGTGCTCCACGAGATCCTCGCCGGGCGCCACCCCTACGACGGCCACCTCGCGGCCGTCTGGAGCGCGCTCCTCTCCGGCGGGCTCAGGCCTGTCGAGGCGCTCGCCCCGCACGAGGTCCCCGCGGAGCTCGCGGCCATCTGCGCCCGCGCGATGGCGCTCGCCCCGGAGGCCCGGTACCCCGACGCGGGCGCGCTCGCGGCCGACGTCCGGAGCTGGCTCGACGGCGCGCGGCGGCGCGAGCGCGCGCTCGCGATCGTCGCGAAGGCGCGCGCGATCCAGCCGGAGCTCGCCGCGACCCGGGCGCGGGCGCGCGCGCTGCGCGACGAGGCGCGGGCGATCCTCGACGGCCTGAGCTCGTTCGACCCGGCCGAGCAGAAGGCGCGCGGGTGGCGGCTCGAGGACGAGGCGGAGCGCCTCGATCGGGCGGCGTCGCTCGGCCAGCTCGAGTGGATGCAGCTCCTCCGCTCGGCGCTGAACGAGGCGCCGGACCTCCGCGAGGCGCACGAGGCGCTGGCCGACCACTACGCGGAGGAGCTCGTCGAGGCCGAGGAGGCGCGCGACGCGCGGGCCGCCGCGCGCGCCGAGGCGCTCCTCCGGCAGCACGACCGCGGCCGCCACGCGGTGCTGCTCGCGGGCGACGGCGCGCTCGCGCTGGCGACCGACCCCGCGGGGGCCGAGGTCTCCCTGCACCGCTACGTCGAGCGCGACCGCAGGCTCGCGCCCCAGCCCGCGCGCGNGTCGAGCGCGACCGCAGGCTCGCGCCCGAGCCCGCGCGCGAGCTCGGCCCCGCGCCCCTCGAGGTGACGCTCCCGCGCGGCAGCTACCTCCTGAAGCTGCGCGCGCCGGGGCACCACGAGGCCTCGTATCCCGTGCTGATCGAGCGCGGGCGGCGCTGGGACGGCGTCCGGCCCGGCGAGGCGGCGCCGCGCCCTGTCCGCCTGCTCCGGCTCGGCGAGCTCGGCGAGGACGACGTCTACGTGCCGGCCGGCTGGTTCCTCGCCGGCGGCGATCCCGACGCCGGGGACAGCCTCCCGCGGCGGCGGCTCTGGTGCGACGGCTTCGTCGTCCGAAGGCACCCCGTGACCAACGCCGAGTACCTCGCCTTTCTCAACGCGCTCGTCGCGGCCGGGCGGGAGGACGAGGCGATCGAGTGCTGTCCGCGCCTCGCGCTGGGCCGCGCCGTCCCGGGCGCGGGCCCGGACTCGCTCCGCTTCGAGCGGTGCGACGACGGGCGCTTCCGGCTCGGGTGCATCCCGACCGACGTCCAGGAGGAGCCGAGGATGCCTGTCGCCTTCGTCCACTGGCGCGCGGCGATGCGCTACGCCGCGTGGTACGCCGCCGAGACGGGCGCGCCGTGGCGCCTCCTGAACGAGCTCGAGCGGGAGAAGGCGGCGCGGGGCGTCGACGGCCGCTGCGTGCCCTGGGGCGACTTCCTGGAGCCGACCTGGGCGTGCATGCTGGGCAGCCACGAGGGCGTCGCCGGCCGCCGCCCCGTCGACGACTTCCCGCTCGACGAGAGCCCTTATGGGCTGCGCGGCGCGGCGGGCAACGTGCGGGACTGGTGCATCAACGCGTGGAAGCGCGAGGGGCCGCGGACCGAGCAGGGCGTCGTGCTGCTCGATCCGGCCGACGACGGCGACCCGGACTTCCGCGCGGCGCGGGGCGGCGCGTGGTCGACGTCGCCGAACTTCTGCCGCGCGGCGGCGCGCTTCGCGAGCAAGCCCGGGGATCGGTTCGGGGGGATGGGGTTCCGGCTGGCGCGCTCGCTGCCCGGGTGAGCGGCCGGCCGCCGCCCGGCGCAGGAGGCCTGTCCGGGCGCGCATCAGGCGGCTTCAGGCGCCCGGGCAGCTCACGCCTACCGCGTGATGCAATGGTAGTGGTACCAGGTGGCCTGAGGGTCGATCTGCCTCGGATCGGTCGACGGGTCGTCGCCAGCGAACACCTGCGTGAAGGCCAGCTTGCTCGGGGTCTTCTGGAAGATCAGCCCGTTGACGGGCTGCTTCATCTTGTACCAGGTCATGCTGAGCAGCTCGTCGGCGCTCCCGCGCTCCACGAGCAGGCCGATCCGGTGTGTTGTCGGCTGATCCGGATCGACAGCCCAGTAGAGCGCGCTGTTCGGGGACTCGGGCACGTAGACGCCCTGAGCCCACTGCTGCGACGACACCTCCTGGGCCGTCGCGATGACGCTGCCCCCGGAGAGCCAGTCCTGGAGCTCCCCGGGGTACCCCGGCGTTCCCGGGCGGCTCGTGAACCCGACCGAGACCAGGGTCATCAAGGTCGTATTCAGGGGCCTGATCCTCGACCAGTACTCGACCTTGGCCGCGTAGTTGGGGGGAGGGTTCGAGCCCGTCACCGCCACCTGGAGGAGCGGATTGTTGGTCTTGGGATCGAGGAAGCGAAGCTTCGAGTCGACCGGGATCTGCGTCTGGATCGGCTCCTCCGTGTCGTCTGGCCTGAGGTCTCCGATGGTGTTCTCCGGCTCGCCGCCGTCCGATTCATCGCTCATGTCGAGATCATCTCCCTGGTAGGTGGGTGGTACGCCCGGGATGATGACCGGTTCTTCGTCCACCTGGCATTCATCCTGCGGACAGCCGGACAGCTCCGCGCCTGACACCCACGCGTCCGCCGGCAGGAGGTCCTGCGCGGCCATCTCTCCTGCGGGCTCCGCGACACAACCAACGAGCAACAAGGCGGCCACCGAAGAAAACAATGCACGTACCATGGAGGGCTTCCTTTCGAGGGTTGCCTGCGCGCTCTCCTGCCGTGTCGGCGGCGGCTGCGCGCGGCGACCGAGGCTTTGCAGGCGCTGTGCCACCGCGAGGATACGGGGATCGAGGCCGGATCCAGGGCGTGATCGCGCCGCGGCGCCGCGGTTCGAGTGTCCCCCGCGCGGGTTGAGCAGGACCTGCGCAAGCGGCGTGAGGTCCTGCGCGAGCCGTCGAGCGCCGATGCGCCGCGCTTCCAGCGCGCGGCGCGCTGGTCGGGAACGGCGCACCGCCGGGACGCGCGCGGCCCGGAGCGCGGTCGGGGTAGACGTCGTGCGTCGGGCGCGACGGCGAGCTGCGGGTGCCCGCACTGCAATTCTTTACCCGCCGACGAGGGCGATGGACCGCCGCGCGGCGCGCGACCTATGCATTGCGGGCGCGAGCCAGGGTGTGATATGTGTCGCCTATGAAGGTTGGGGGAAGCTTTCTCATCACAGTCACCGCGCTCCTCGCCTGTGGGTGCGCGTCCTCCTCACCGCTGTCTCCCTCGACGCCGGAGGGCCTGGGGGAGCGCTCGTCCTCGATGGGCGGGTCCGGGATGGCCGCTGGCGCGCCGGCTCCGGCCGCGGCCGCGCCGGCCCCTGCTCGTCCCCGGGCCCGCAGCTACCCGAAGGAGGAGCTGCAGCGGGTGGCCCGCGTCGCGTCCGCGCGCTGCAAGAAGGCGAATGCGCCCTCGGACTCGGCGTGTCTCCTCAACGAGGCGGCCCCGTTCCTCAAGTTCCGGCCCGAGGATCCGGATTGCCGTTACGTGTCCGGGACGGCGATCTCTGTGGCCGAGTGCTCCGATTTCAATGAGGGGTGCCAGAGCGTGGATCCGAAGGATCTCGATCATCAGATCGAGGCCCTGCAGAGCGCCGGCAAGGATTGCAATCGCGAGCCGACCGATTACGAGCGCGAAGAGCTGCTGAGGCTCCTCGGCTCGAATTGACGCCGCGGGCGCGGCGGCTCAGCCCTGCGCGAAGGCGAGCAGGTCGCGGCTGAGCCGTTCGCGGTGGGTGACGAAGAGCCCGTGCGGCGCGCCTCGTACACGACGAGGCGGCTCCCCGGGACTCCGGGTCAGTCGTTGCTCTTGCGCTTGCGCGGCCGCGGGATGCCGTAGGCGTCCAGCCGGGCCACGAAGGTGCGGCGGGGCATGCCGAGGAGCGCCGCGGCCTGCGTCTGGTTGCCCGCGCACTGCTCCAGCGCGTCGACGATCCGGCGCCGCTCGATCGCGTCGAGCTCGCGCCGCAGGTCGCCCGCGCTCTGGCCCGACCGCGCGGCGCCAGCGTCCTCGTCCGCCCTGGCGGTCGCCGCGGCGGGCGCGAGGCTCGTGTCCAGGGTCGGCGCCAGGGGAGCCGCCGCGGGGGGCGTGGCGGCCGCGTCGAGCAGGAGGTGCTCCGGGAGCACCGTGTCGCCGCCGGAGAGCACCACCGCGCGCTCGATGACGTTGCGCAGCTCGCGGATGTTGCCGGGCCAGGGGTGCGCCTCCAGGGCGGCGATCGTCTCGGGGGCGAACGCCGGCGCCCGGCGCCCGAGCGCGCCGGCGGTCCGCTCGGCGATCGCGCGCGCGAGCGGCGCGATCTCGGCGACGCGCGCCCGGAGCGGCGGGAGGGTCAGCGCGATGCCGTTCAGCCGGAAGAACAGGTCTTCGCGGAAGGCGCCGCGCTTCACCTCGGCGGCGAGGTCGCGGTTCGTTGCCGAGAGGAAGCGGACGTCGATGGGCCGCGGGCTCAGGCCTCCGACGCGCATCACCTTCCGGTCCTCGAGCACGCGCAGCAGCTTCACCTGGATGGAGGGCGGCAGCTCGCCCACCTCGTCGAGCAGCACGGTGCCCTTCTCGGCTGTCTCGAGCAGGCCGGGCTTCGCCTGGCCGGCGCTCGTGAAGGCGCCCTTCTCGTGGCCGAAGAGCTCGCTCTCCAGGAGCGACTCGGACAGCGCCGCGCAGTTGAGCCGCAGGAACGGCCCCTGCGCGCGCGGCGACCGCCGGTGGATGTGCTCGGCCAGCACCTCCTTGCCGGCGCCCGTCTCGCCGAGCAGGAGCACGGTGATCGGCGAGCCTGCCACGCGCTCGGCGAGCGCGTAGAGCTTCTGCATGGCCGGGTCGATCACGATGGGCTCGCCCGGCCCCTGGCCCGGCGCCGCGCTCGTCGCGCCCTCGCGCGGCACGATCACGATGAGCGCCGAGCCGAGGTTGACCGCGTCGCCCACGGAGAGCTCCATGGTCTTGCCCGGCTCGAGCTGGAGCTCGAGCAGCTTGGTCGTCGGCCCGGCGCTGCGCTCGCGGCGCAGGCGGGTGCCGTTGGCGCTCCCGAGGTCCTCGATCGCGATCCGCGGGCCGAGGTGGATGATCGCGTGCCGGCGCGAGACGGAGCTGTCGTCGATCGGGACGTCGTTCTCCTTCGAGCGGCCGAGCGACACCCGCCCCTCGGCCGGCAGCGGGTGCCGGGTCACGCGGCCCCCGGCGAACACCGTGAGCTCCAGGGCGGTGGGCGCGCCGCTCCGCGCATCGTTTCGGTTGGACATCGCGCCAGCCACGTCTCTCTCCTTGCTCACTGGGGCTCGTTCTACCTCGCCGCGCGGCCGGCGGGGCAGGTGTGGGCGCGACGCCTGTCGCCCTTGTCAGCGCGGTCACGGCGGCGGTGGGCGCCGGGGGAATCGGCCAGGCGGTGGTGGTGGGCGCCGGGGGGATCGGCGGCATCGGAGCGGCGCATACGCATCAGGCTGCCAGGATACCCGAACCCGCGCGCCGGGGCTGGCTTGCGGGAGCCGGAGGGGGGCGCGCTGGATTGCGGGGGCCGGAGCGGGCGTGGTACGTGTCGCTGCATGAGGCCCGAGGGATCTTCCTTGCTCGTCCTCGTCGTCGCGTGCGCCTTCCTCGCGTGCGCGTGCTCCGAAGCGGCGCAGCCCGCCGCGGGCCCGCGGACCGCCGGCGACGCGATCGCGCAGCCCGCTCCCCCTCGGGTCCGCACGTACCCGGCCGCCGACCTGGAGCGGATGGCGCGCATCGCCGCCGCGCGCTGCAAGAAGGCGAACACGCCGTCGGACGCCGCGTGCCTCGTGGACCACGCCTCCACCTTCCTGAGGTACCCGCCCGAGGACCCCGATTGCCGCTACGTCGCGGGGACCGCGCTCTCCGTCGCCGAGTGCTCGGAGTTCGAGGAGGGCTGCCTGAGCGTGGACCCCGGGGATCTCGTCCGCCAGCTCGACGCCCTGCAGGGCGTCGGCAAGGACTGCCAGCGCGACCCGACCGACGTCGAGCGGGCCGCGGTGCTGAAGCTCGCGGGCGCGAAGTGACGGGCTGAGTGCTCGGGTTCACGAGAGAGACAAGGAACCACAGAGGCACAGAGGGCACAGAGGCGAGAGAGGAGAGAACTGATGATTCATCTCTCTGACTCTCTTTCTCTCCTCTGTGCCCTCTGTGCCTCTGTGGTTCAAATTCTCTCCTCCGCGGCGCATTGCGTCGCGCGGGACGAACCGTGATAGCCTCGCTCTTCGTCGTCAGGCCTGGGGCGGGAGCTCGGCGTATTGCGGCAGGTCGCCCGTGATCGGGAACCAGCTCGCCCTGGAGGCGGTGAAGATGTGGGCTTCAGGGCGGACGCCGGGATCGGTGTCGAGCGTGCCCGCGGGCACCACGGCGAAGCCGTGCTCGGGCGACAGCCGCGGCGCCGCGCCGCCGCAGCGCGTGCAGAACGCCACGGTGAAGCGCCGCGCCTCGGGCACCCTGTAGCTCGCGACCTGCGCGTCACCGCGGACCCATCGGAACGTGTCCAGGGCGACGAAGACGTTGGTCGCGTGCGCGGCGCTGCGCCCGCGGCGGCAGCGCGAGCAGTGGCAGTTCATCATGCGGAGGGGCGGGCCGTCGAGCTCGAAGGCGACGTCGCCGCACAGGCAGCTCCCCTGGGTGACGCCCTCTCTGGGCGGGACCGCGGGGCGCGAGACGACCGGCGCCTGGCTCGGGGGCGGCCACTCCTCGAACTGCGGCAGGGAATCCGTGATCGTGTACCAGGGGGCCTTGAAGCGGACGAACTGGTGAAACTCTGGCGCGATGCCGAGATCGCCCTCGAGGCTGCCGGCATGGACAAGGGCGAACTGCCGCTCGGGGGCGAGCAGCGGCGTGGCCGAGCCGCACGTGGTGCAGAAGGAGCGATGACGGCTCGCGCACGACGCGCGGATGGCGTGCTCTCCGGCGAGCCAGCGAAAGCCCGAGAGCGGCGCGACAGCGGCCGTGGCGAACGCCGAGCCGTGGAACTTGCGGCACATCGAGCAGTGGCAGTGCAGCATGGCATGGAACGGACCGTCGATCTCGTAGCGGACCGTTCCGCATAGACACGCGCCCTTGGTCATGGTCGTACCTCCCGTGGTCGTGCTCGAACCGTGTGCGCCGGAGCGATGACCCGGGCGCACATTAGCACGCCCCACGAACATGATGATCGGCCAGGCGGCCACGCGCTCGGCGAGCGCGTCCGAGGCGACGTGCCCGGCGGAGGAGCCCTCAACGGGCAGGCTGCCAGAGCTCGATGGGGTTGCCGGACGGGTCATCGAGCAGAATCTGGGAGCCACCGACTCCGCTCACGATGTCGTTGCGGAACCGCAGCCCGGCCGCGCGGAGCCGGGCCACCTCGGCGGCGAGATCGGCCACGGGCAGCTGAATGCGGTTCCAGCCGCCGGGGACAGGCTGGCGCCCGTCGGGCATCGGTCGCGCGCCGGAGCTGGCCTTGCCGCTGAGCAGGAGCCGCAGGTCGCTGCGGGTGACGGCGGCGAACGCGGGACGGGCGTCCGATTCGAGCGCGAAGCCGAGGTGAGTCGTGTAGAAGGCAATGGCGGTGTCGACGTCGTCGACCATGTAGCGGACGCTGACCGTGCTCATGGGCCTCATTTCTTCTCGCGGTGACGTGCCTGATGAGGCGGCGCAGCCGGACAGCAACGTCAGCCACAGGACCGACAGGGCCCTGGACGCCGTCCTGGCGAGCGCTGATCTTCCGTTGAAGTACATGGGATTGCGCGTTCTCCGTTCCTCGATGGACACGATACGCGCGCGCGCGTGGATGACCAGCCGGAGCGCGGGCAAAGCATTGTCAACCACAGGTTAACGACCTATCCTCGCCGCGTGGACCTCTTTTCCGGCGTACTGCCGTTCGTCTGCGTGGCGGAGGCGGGGGGGTTCCGCGCCGCGGCCGCGCGCCTCGGGATCACGGCCGCCGCCGTGAGCAAGTCCGTGGCCAGGCTGGAGGCCGAGCTCGGGGTCGTGCTCCTGGAGCGCACGTCGCGCCATGTGGCGCTCACGCCTGAGGGCGCCGTGTTCCTCGAGCGCTGTCGTGCGGCCATCGCGCAGCTAAAGGCGGGGCGAGAGCAGGTCGCCGGGGCACAGAGAGAGCCGCACGGCACCTTGCGCGTGACCTTACCGCCGGTGCTCGGTCGAAGCGTCCTGCCGGTCGTCGCGCGGCTGTCGGCGCGTTACCCGCGGCTGGCGATCCGGCTCATCGCCACGAATCGCCTCCTGCCGCTCGCGCAGGAGGAGATCGACGTCGCGCTGCGCATGGGATCGCTCGAGAGCTCATCCCTCGTCGCGCGCGCTCTGCGCACGCCGCGCTGGATCACCGTCGCCGCGCCTGCCTACCTCGCGAGCCGGGGGGTCCCGACCTCGCCGGCCGACCTCGCGCGGCACGAGTGCATCAAGTTCGTGCTGCGCGGCAAGGTCGTCGATTGGCGCTTTCGTGCGGGCGATGGCGGCGTCGACGTTGCGACGCCCTCGCGCATCGTGCTCGATCAAGGCGATCTGCTCATGGACGCGGTGGTGCAGGCGATCGGGGTGGCGCAAGTCCTCGATTTCATGGCCGCTCCGCTGCTCGAAGCGGGGCTCATCGTGGAGGTGCTGGCGCCGTTCGCGACCGAGGGACCACCGCTGCACGCGCTCACGCCGGCGCGCCGGGCGTCCGTCCCGCGCGTGCGTGTCTTCCTCGAGGCGCTCGGCGACGCGCTCGGCCGCGGTGGTCACGGCCCTCGTAGCTCGCCGAAGATCCGCGCCCCGGCGGGCTAGTTCCTGGCGCGATTCCTGACGCACGGAGCTGGTGACGCCGTCTGTGGTGAGCCTCTTCCGTGCTGGCTTCGTCGGGATCTGCGCGCGCGGCTCAGAGCTCGGACACCACGCTCACGATCGCCCCGGTGATGCGCGACAGGTCTCCTGGATCGATGATGTACGGCGGCATGGTGTAGACCAGCTTCCCGAACGGCCGCAGCCACACGCCGCGCTCGACGAACGCCGGCTGCACGCGCGCCATGTCGACGGGCTGCTTGAGCTCGACGACGCCGATGGCGCCGAGCACGCGGACGTCGGCGACCGCGTCGAGCGCGCGGCAGGGGGCGAGCTCGCGGCGGAGCTGCGCCTCGATGGCCGAGACGCGCGCGCGCCACGGCGAGCCGAGGAGCAGGCGGATGCTGGCCAGCGCGGCGCTGCAGGCGAGCGGATTGCCCATGTACGTCGGGCCGTGCATGAACGCGCCCGGCGCGTTGCCGGCGATCGTCTCGGCCACGCGCTCGGTGCAGAGCGCGGCGGCCAGGGTCATGGTGCCGCCGGTGAGGGCCTTGCCGAGGCACATGATGTCCGGCGCGACGCCCGCGTGCTGGCAGGCGAACAGCTCCCCGGTGCGGCCGAAGTTGGTCGCGATCTCGTCGAGGATGAGCAGCACGCCGTGACGGTCGCAGAGCGCGCGCAGCTCGCGCAGGTACTGCGGGTGGTAAAAGCGCATCCCGCCGGCGTTCTGCGCGATCGGCTCGAGGATGACGGCCGCTACCTCGTGCGCGTGCTGCTCGAGCAGCGCGGCCATGCTGCCCACGGCGTCCGGCGACCAGGGCGCGTCGAACGCCGGTCCGGGCGCCGGCGCAAAGAGGTGCTGCGCGAGCGCGCCGCGGAAGAGGTGGTGCATGCCGCCCACGGGATCGGTGACAGCCATCGCGCCGAACGTGTCGCCGTGGTAGCCGCCGAGCACGCTGATCAGGCGGCGCTTCTCGGGCCGCCCCTGCGCCAGGAAGAACTGCAGGGCGAGCTTGATGGCCACCTCGACCGACACGGATCCGGAGTCGGCGAGGAAGACGCGCGTCAGCGGCTCGGGGGTGATCGCCACGAGCGTCTCGCACAGCGCGACCGCGGGCTCGTGGGTGAGCCCCCCGAACATGACGTGGCTCATCCGCCCGAGCTGGTCGCGGACGGCCGCCATCAGCGCCGGGTGCGCGTAGCCGTGGATGGCGGCCCACCAGGACGACATGCCGTCGACGAGCTCGCGGCCGTCGGTCAGCGTGAGGCGGACGCCCTCGGCGCGCTCGACGGCGAAGAGTGGCGCGCTCGAGATGGGGGCAGCGTAGGGGTGGATGACGCAGCGCCTGTCGCGCGCGACGAGATCGTCTCGACTGGCCACGGAGCTCTCGGGCATCGCGACGCGTCTAGCCCAGAACGCGCAGCGCCACCAGGCTCCGGCGGGCGCGCCGTCGCCGTGCCCGGCAGGGCCTGGTGGGCCCGGCTGCCGCGCGGGAGGAGAGGCCGCGGCCCCCTCGGTACGATTTCGCGAACGGGCCGTAACGTTCGGGCCCCCTCCGAGACTGTGCTCGTAGCGGGATGAGCCGCCGCGGCGCCGGGAACACGCCCAGGCGCAGGGGCGCGCGTGTCCGTCGCACGAAGAAACACCGATGACGTCGCGCTCGAGGAGAGCTGGCGACGATGAGGAGACATCCATCAACGGTCTGCTTCGCAGTGTCCTGCGGTTTGGCACCATGATCTCGGCCGCGGCGCTCGTGTCGTCCGCGCTGCCCGGCTGCGGGGACGCGGGCGCGGACGGCGGGGAGGGGGGCGCCAGCCTGCAGGCCTATACGGATGCCGTCGTCGAGGCCATCGACGGCGCCTCGCGCCCGGTGGTCCTCGTCGGCCACAGCATGGGCGGCACCGTGGTGAGCCAGGCGGCCGAGGCGCGGCCCGACAAGGTGAAGACGCTCGTCTATCTGACAGCGTTCCTGATGAAGGACGGTCAGTCGCTGAACGAGGAGTGGGCCGACGATGACGGGGCGGAGATCAAGGCGTACGCCGTCCCGTCGAGCGACGGCACCTCGCTCTCGTTCAAGGAGGGGTGGGCGGAGAACGCCTTCTGCCAGGACTGCTCTCCGGACGACATCGCGCGGCTCGAGAGCCACCTGCGCGAGGAGCCCGCGAAGCCGTTCGGCGAGCCCATTCACGTCACGGAGGAGCGGTGGGGGCGGGTCCCCCGGGTGTACATCGAGGCGCTCAAGGATCTCGCCATCAGCCCTGCCGAGCAGAAGCAGCAGCACACGGCCTCGCCCTGCGAGAAGGTCCTCTCGATCGACGCCGGCCACGCTCCCTTCCTGACGAAGCCGAACGAGCTCGCGGAGGCGCTGCGATCGCTGTGACCCGGGCGGCGTCCGCTGCCCACCACCACGGGGCGCGCCGCCACCACGGGGCGCGCCGCCACCACGGGGCGCGCCGCCCCGGCGTCGATTGATGCGCCGCCGGGCGGCGTGATACCGTGCTCCGCGTGTCCCACGACGCGTCGACCGGCGCCGGCGCCGACGGCACAGCGGCCGCGCTGGCGCTGACGGCGAAGCGCGCGCCGGCCGACGCAGGCCCGCTGCTCGCGGCGGGCGCGCCGGACGGCGTTGCCTCCTCCGATGTGCCCGCGGACGACGCCGCGCTCGTCCGCCGGCTGCTCGCGGGGGACGAGCAGGCCTTCGAGCGGCTCGTGACCCAGCTCCACACGCCCATGCTCCGGCTGGCCCGGACCCTCGCCGGCCCCGCCGGCGCGCAGGAGATCGTCCAGGAGACCTGGGCGGCGGTCTTCGTGACGAGGGGGTGAGCGCGCATGGTCGTCATGTGCTGTCAGTTGACGGAGATGATCACCGACAGGAGAGAGGGGGCGCTCTCCTCGGAGCAGGAGGCGGGCTGCGCGCAGCACCTCGCGTGGTGTGACCGGTGTCGCACGTACCTCAAGCAGATGGATCTGACGATCGACGCGCTGAAGGGGATCCCGGGCGAGCCGCTGCACGACGAGGTCCGCGCCGCGCTGTTCGCCCAGTTCCAGCGGCGGAGGACCACGGCCGATTGAGGTGAGGCTCCCGGGCGGCGGTGGGGCTCAGGCCCGAGGGCAGTGCCGCAGGGCGAAAGGCGTGCCCGCCGCGCCGTTGCGGCTACGGATCGTGCGGGCTCGCGATTCCGCCGTCGAGTAGGGGGATCAGAGAGCGACGCTCTCGAGGTGACGATCGACCGCTTCAGCAACGAACGAAGGAGCGTCACTCCTCACCTCCCTCCACGCGCTTCGCGCCCTCTCGACAAAACCTCGTACCTCCAGCTCGATCGAATCTGCGGGCTCGCCGGCTTGTTCAGCGAGCTCGCGAACGTCGCTGTAGGTGACGGCCTCCAGGGGGACGCGCGCCGCGCGGGCGGGATCCTCCGGCTGCAAGAGTCCGAGTGGCATCGTACGGTGCAAGCTTGGATAAGCGACCGTGGAGACGGCGTCGTAGAGAGGCGAAAGGCGCGCGTGCACCCGGTCGGGATAGATGAGAGACCAGTTCTTCGCGTGAGCATCGGCGTTCCCCGACAGGACCATGAACGCCACGCGACGAACAAACTCCTTGAAATCGTCCTCCCCCGCGAGCGCGCTGACGACGGCGCCGATGCCCGCATAGGTGACCGTGACGTCGGGGGGAACGACGAGGAGATATTTCTCCTCGGGTTCGATCTCGAAGACCTGCGCAAAGTCCTCCTGGTGAATTCGATGCTGTGACGCTGTTCGGTCGAAGCGCCTGACCAGCAAGGCGCGCCCCTCCCTCGGGAACTCGGTGGGGAGGTTCTGGATCGATGCCACGTCGATGATGCGGTTGTCCGGCACATCCAGGCCCGCGATGCGGGCCCATCGGAGCATCGTCAGCTCGTTCTCGGGGAGATCTCGGAACGCAGAGCTCGGAAATTTGGCAATCCACCTGCCGCCTTGCCCGGCCAGCGGCAGGGTGATTTTTTGCTCGTCGTCGAGATCGACGTGCACTGACGCCTTGAGCTGAACACCGGAGAGGGAGAATCGAAGCGGGTCCGCGGTATCCGCGGCGCGCCGCGGTGATGCTGCCTCGGGCATGTCAGCGCCCGGGTCGAGCGGATCGGCCACGACACGGAGCGCGCCTGGCAAATCGGGGCCGAGCCGCAACAACATGTCCAGCTCGATGAACCTGGAGTGCTGCAATCGAGCCTCGACGACCTTGCGGAGCGCGCCTTCGGGGAGCGCGTTACGGAAGAACGTCGGAAGGGGGATCGACGGGGACCCCGTGAAGGGTTGATCTGGGCTGAGCACGCGATCCTCGAATGCCTGGCCGAGGACCGGCCGATCCGGCGACGCGAGGTAGGCCTCGTCGAACGTGAACGCTATGACATCGCCGGCTCGATCGAGATAGCCGACGAGGACGTCGTTCAGCATGACCTGCGCGATCATGACGCCTTCTTCCGCTGTACCAGGGCCTTGACGGGAGGCGTGTCGGGCCGCTCCCACTCTGCCCGCGCGTCCACGAACTGGACGATCCACTCCTTCAGCACCTCGGCGCGACGGTTCAGGAACGTCTCGACATCGCTCTGTCCGCCCTGGCGCAGGGCGCGCTGTGAGGCTCGATCGATGCCATGGGACGCGAGGGCGCCCTCGTCGTTGCACTCGCGCACCAGGCGGGACGGCGCGACGTCGACGCTGGGGTGGAGGAGCCGGTTGCCGATCGTCGACCCGAGCTCGGACACCCTCGGCCGCACGATCCGCAGCATCACCTCGTGCGTCCCGTCGCCGAAGAGCTCATCCGGTACGAGCTTGTCGCCGCTCAACAGGTTCCGCGGTGCGTGCGAGAAGAGCGCGCAGAGGATGACCTTGCCGCGCGCAGACGCGACGGAGACTTCGTCACGGGCGATGGTCCCCAAAGCGGGCTTTTGAGGGTCACCCGTCCGGTCGAGCAGGCGCTTGACCGAGCCGTGCTCGTCGTTCTCCCACACGTCGTCGACGTGCTGTTGGAGCGAGCTGGAGGCTCCCCCGTGGCGCCCCGCGACGGCGCCCCGCCAGAACCACCTCTTGAGCAGGACGAGGCTCTTGTCATCCGGGCTCTGATACAGATGGAACAGGCGCGCCAGTACGACGAGCGGGAGCTCGTAAGGCAGCGCCGCGACGTGGGGGACGCCGATGGACTGAAGAAATGTAACGGTCTTCCGCAGCGCGCGAGCGGTGCCCAAGAGGTCGTTCTCGGCAGCCCTCGGGTCCAGGCCTCTCGGGTCGAGCTTCCCGATCTTCTCACCCCTGATCGCCTCAAATGCTTTCAGGATCGTCGAGCGATCGATCGACCCGAAGCTCAGGTCGCGGAGCTGATCGTGCACGAGGCCGAGCCCTCGCTCACCGTTCGAGCCGATTCGCGACCCCACGAGCGCGTCGAAGACCTCGTCGCGGGTCAGGGATTTGCCGGTCGAGTTTGTCCGATCGAAGACGTGACGCAGAATCTCGATGTCGTCGCCCTCGACGACGTAGATGGGGACGAGGTACTCGCGGAGCCGCTTGCCCACCTCATAGTACCGGAGCTTGGCCTCGCGCGGCAGCGCGGAGGGGACCCACTCGGAGAGCGTGACCGCATCGAGCGCCATGTGCATGGGGAGCGCGGGAGGGGAGGCGGCGTCGACCATGCGCGCCACGGGCCCGCGTTCGATCTTCTTCAGAGCGCGCACCACGAACGTCTCGCTCGCCATGTCGAAGACGATCGTTGGCTGACCTGCCTCGGGCTCGAGCGCGAGCGCCTCCCAGAGCGTGGTGATGCGCTGTTGCCCGTCGACGACCAGGTACACATCCCCTTGGCCGGGCGGAGCCGGCCCGCGAGGGAGCGGCGAGCCGATGTCCTCGTTGGAGGCTGCCCGCTTCCACAGCAGCAGCGTGCCGATCGGATAGCCGCGCTCCATGCTGTCGAGCAACTTCCACTTATCGTCTGCGTCCCACCGGAGAGCACGCTGAAAACTCGGCACCCGCAGCCGTCCATCCTTGGCCAATTTCAGCAGTTCTTCAACCGTGATCCGGTCGGCTCTGGCCGGCGTCGCCATACGGGGCGGGGCGAGCTTCGCGGCCGTTTGTCCGGCAGGACGGTCGCCTCTCTCCGGGCTGTTCGACTGTTTGGGCGCACGCATTCTGCATATTCTACCGCGATCGCTGGGCTCGCACCAGCCCGGGAGATCGCGTCGGCGTGGCTGCGCGCGTTATGCAGCCGCTGAGCCCGAGACACCGGGGCGCGTGAACAACGCCGCGGGTTGCGTGGGGCCGCCGCGCGATGCAAGGACGGGGACTCGCCCCGTCCGGGCACTCCGTACTTTGTTCTTGTTTTGTCGAGGAGGTCTTTGATGAATTCCTTCACCACGCGCTATCGGGTTGCCTCCACTGTGCTCCTCCTGTGCTGCTCGCCGGGGCGTGCGGCCAGGCGGGTCCCGAGATCGACGCCGTCGACAGCGAGCCCGCCGGGCTCGTCTCTGCGGCGGCCGGGGGGATCAAGGGGAGCAAGCCCGGCCGCCGCAGGCCGACCGGCTGTAGAGGGCAGGTCTGCGCGGACCAGACCGTGTCCACGACGTGCGCGTGGCGCGAGGAGTACGCGTGCTACGGCGACCACGGCGTCTGTGAGCGCGACGCGTCCGGCCAGTGCGGCTGGCGATAGACGCCGGAGCTCGACGCCTGCCTCGCGTCGACCTCGGGCATCTGAGCAGCGCGCCGGAGGGGGCCCCAGCTCCCGGTCACGAGCCAGTCCCCCATGGGTCAGGTCGTCGTTGCCTTCAGCGACACGGACCCCGCTGACAGGACAGCAGCGACCGTGTCAGGGACACGGAGCACGTTGCCAGGGACAGGCGGCAACCGCGTCAGGGACACGGAGAACGTTGTCAGGGACAGGCGGCAACCGCGTCAGGGACACGGAGAACGTTGCCAGGGACAGGCGGCGACCGCGTCAGGGACACGGAGAACGTTGCCAGGGACAGGCGGCAACCGCGTCAGGGACACGGGAGTCGCTGCCAGGGACGAGAGGCGACCTGTCAGGGACACGGAGGCCGCCGCCAGGGACATGAGGCGACGCGCCAGGGACACCCCGGCGCGCCTTCGCCTGTCCCTGGCGGCTTCCACATCAGGCCGACCGCGGGTGTGGGCAAATCCCACAGGAGCTCCCTCCGCGTCGGCAGCGCCGCCGGCGCATCCAGGAGCCTCCACCGCCCTCACGGACAGCGGGGGGACCTCCGTCCGGGTTGCGCCGTGTTCGCTCAATCGGCGCTGTCCCCGCGCAAAGAGCCCGCAGGAGAAAGGTAATCCGCGCCGCCCCCTGCTCCCTTGCGCGCAGCGGATCTCCCGCCCACGCCGCGCGCCGTTCGCGGGAAGTCTCATGGCATGTCGACTGCTCAGAGCGCCGGTATGACCATGAACGCTCCCGCGCTCACCGCGCCCGAGGCGCGCGCGCGCAGCCTCGATCCCGCCGGCGGGGCCGCCGCGCCCGATCTCCGCAGTGAGATATTCTCCTTCATCGGCCTCGCCGCGGCGCTGCTCCTCATGTCGCGCGTGGTCCAGCAAACGGTGGTCCCGGGCCTGCCCCCGGCGCGGCACATGGCGTATTCTTGGGGACTTCTGCTCGTCCTCCTCGTCCCCGTGGCGTGGTACGTGCGTCGCCAGCCGCTGCCGCTCGCGCGGATGGGCGTGACCACGACCGGTATGCGCCGCAGCCTCGCGGAGTCGCTGGTCGTCGCGCTCGCCCTCACGGCCGCCTGCTTCGCGCTGCGGATCGGCGCGTGGACCCGCGGAGAGCCCCTCGTCACCTGGGGATCGATCGCCGGTTACGACGCGACCTGGAGAGCGCTCTTCTTCGCCCTCTACGCGCCCCACTGCCTGCTCCAGGAGTTCGTGGCGCGCGGCGTGATCCAGACCTCCCTGGAGCGCTTCCTGCCGCGCTCGGGCCGGGCCGTCCACCTCGCGCTCGCCTCGGCGTTCTTCGGCGTCTACCACCTCCATGTCTCGCTCGGCTTCGCCTTCCTCACCTTCGCCATCGGCCTTCTCTTCGGCGCGCTCTACGCGCGGCACCGCACCCTGGTCGGGGTGACCCTTGCGCACGCCGCCCTGGGCCTCGCGAGCGTCGCCGTCGGCCTCAACTGAACCGGGAGCCCCCCCTCGATGCGCATCGCGATCATCTCGACCTACACGCACCCGAGCCGCCTTCACCGCAAGGAGCGCTCGATCATGCAGTCCTCGGTGCCCGAGCTCATCGCGGCCCTGTGCCCGCCGGGCGCCGAGATCGAGCTCTACAACGAGAAAGAGGCGGAGATCCCCCTCGATCGCGATTGGGACCTCGTGTTCTTCTCGTACCTGCACGCCTATTACGAGCACACCAAGGTGCTCTCCGCGCTGTTCCGGCGGCGGGGCATGACCACCGTGGCCGGCGGCCGGCACGCGAGCCACTTCCGCGAGGACGCGCTCCAGCACTTCGACGCGGTGATCGCGGGCGAGCCGGAGTCGAACGTCCCGGCCCTCCTCGCGGACTTCCAGCGGCGCGAGCTCCAGCCCGTCTACGCGCTCCCGCCGGTGCCGCCCGACCGTATCCCCACCTACCGCTACGATCTCATCGATTACAGGAACAACGTCGTTCGCCTGCCGGGCATCGAGGCGTCGCGCGGCTGCCCCTTCTCGTGCAACTTCTGCGTGCTGACCGGGCACGAGCAGTACCGCTATCGACCCGTCGATCACGTGATCCGGGACATCCGCGAACGGATGACCTTCAACCAGCGCATTCCGGGGGTGACCGGAGATTCGTTCGCCTTCCTCGACAACAACCTCGGGGGCTCGCCGCGCTACCTGCGGGAGCTCTGCGAGGCGCTGATGCCGCTCAAGAAGATCTGGGGCTGCGCGCTCACCTTCAACGTGCTGCGCGATCCGGAGCTTGTCCGCCTCATGGGGCGCGCGGGGTGCCGTTACGCCTACACCGGGCTGGAGTCGCTGAACCCCGAGTCGATCAGCGCGATGAACAAGGGCCAGAACAAGCTGAGCGAGGTGCGCGAGGTCCTGCAGGGGGCGTCCGCGAGCGGGATCGTCCTCTCCTTCGGGCTGCTCGTGGGCGCGGACGGGGACACCAACGAGTACCTCGCGCGGGTGCCCGAGTACCTCCACGACCTCGGGGATCACTGCCCGACCTTCCTCGGGATCGTCTGCCCCTACCCGGAGACGCCCTTCTTCGCGCAGGTGGCGGCCGAGGGCCGGCTCCTGCCCGGGGTGACGAGCCGGGATCTCGACGGGTACACCCTCTGTCACCGCCCGACCAGGCTGCACCCCTCCGAGACGATCGAGCACTTCCAGCGCCTGAGCCGCGCCCTGGGGAGCCTGCCCAGCGTGGGCCGCCACCTGTGGAGCCGGCTGATGACGAGCGATCTGCCCCGCTACAAGGCGTGCGTCGTGATGTCGGCGCCCGAGGTGCTGAGCCTGCGCGCGCCGCTCGCCAACCGCGCGCGCAGCTACATCGCCGGGCGCGACCCGATCGAGGCGTGGGACGCGGCGAGGATGCGGGAGCTCGACCTCGAGCCGCAGCGCATCGACGCCTCGTCCTGCCGGGCGGATCCACGGGGGCTGGCGCGGATCCGGTTGCGGCGGGCGAGCGGCTCCGTGGTGGCCGCGTGACGTGGCGCCGCGGCGGGCGGGGCAGGGGAGGAGGGCTGCGATGAAGGGCCGCGCGAACGGCGCCGCGATCGCCTACTTCGCCCTGGTGCACGCGCTGGCGGCCCTCGGGCTGATCCTGCCGATCCGGGCGAGCTCCGTCGCCCTCGCGGCGGCGCTGTACGCGGCGCTCCACCTCTCGACCATCGTCGGCCTGCACCGGCTGCTCTCGCACCGCGCGTTCCGGTGCCCGAGGTGGGTCGAGTACGCGCTTGTGTCGGTGGCGATGATCAGCGGGCAGGGCAGCCCGATCGCGTGGGTGGCGACGCACCGGCGGCACCACGCGCACACCGATCGCGAGGGCGACGTGCACTCGCCGCGCCGCGGGCTCTGGTACGCGCACATGGGGTGGATCATCGACGAGGGCTCGACCGACGCGCGCGATCCGGAGAAGTACTGCCGCGATCTGGCCGGCGATCCGTACTACCGGTGGCTGCTCCGGTGGCGCTTCGCGCCGCAGGTGGCGGCGGTGCTGCTCGCGGGGCTCGCGCTGGGCTGGGGCGCGGTGCCGTTCGTGTTCTTCCTGCCGCTCGTGGGCTGGATGCACGCGACCTACCTGGTGAACTCCGTCTGTCACGCGCCCGGCTTCGGCGGCCGCGCGTTCGACACCCGCGACGGGAGCCGCAACGTGGGCTGGGTGGCGGTCCTGACCTTCGGCGAGGGCTGGCACAACAACCACCACGCCTTCCCGCGCGCCGCCCGCTACGGGATGGCGCCAGGGCAGCACGACCTCGCGTTCCTGTTCATCCGGGCGCTCGCGGCGCTGGGGCTCGCCTGGGACCTCCAGCCGGGGCCGGAGGGCCGCGAGGGCGCGCGGGGGCAGGCAGCGGGGGACGGGTGACCTGAGCCAGGATCGGCTGTCGAGCCGCCGGCCGCCTCATCGCCGTGGCGGAGCGAGCGCGGGCGCGCTCCGCCGCGGACCTCAGGTCCGGGGACGACGCCGCGGGGGAGCCAGGCCCGCCGCGCCGCGGGCCTCGGCCGCGCCGTCCCGGGCCTCGACGGCAGCGCCGCGGACCC
>NZ_JEMA01000261.1 GCF_001589285.1 Sorangium cellulosum
GCCCGACGCGGCGCCCGCCGTCGCGCCGGCGCCCCCGGACCCCTCGTCGCCCCCGGAGGACGCGTCGACGACGACGTTCCCGCCGCACGCTCCCGCGAGCGCGACGAGCGAAGACAGGCCCGCCGCGAGCAGCGTCGTTCTCATGCCGCGAGTCTACACCGGCTCGGGTAGCGCAGGGGCGCGCGCCGCGCCGACCACGCCGCGCGCGCCGCCGATCACTCCACGGCCTGCGACTGCTCGATCGCGTCCTCGCGGCGCTCCCGGCGGTTGCACGCGAGCACCTTCTTGCGGACGCGCACCGCGTCGGGCGTGACCTCGACCAGCTCGTCGCCGTCGATCCACTCCATCGCCGTCTCGATCGTGAGCAGCCGCGGGCTCGCCAGGAGGACGTTCTCGTCCTTGCCGTGGTTGCGCACGTTGGACAGCTTCTTCTCCTTGATCACGTTGACGTCGGTGTCGTTCGGCCGGTTGTGCTCGCCGATGATCATCCCCTCGTAGACCTCGACGCCGGGGACGATGAAGAACATCCCGCGCGGCTGCAGGTGGTGCAGCGCGTACGGGGTCGCCACGCCGGCGCGATCGGCGACGATGGCCCCGGTCGGGCGGCGCATCATCGGGCCGCCCCAGGGCGCCCAGCCGTCGAACATCGTGTTGAGCAGGCCGGTGCCGCGCGTCGCGGTCAGGAACTCGCCGCGGAAGCCGATGAGCCCGCGCGACGGCACCCGGAACTCGAGGCGCGCGCGCCCGAAGCCGGGGTTCGTCATCTTCACCATCCGGCCGCGCCGGGTGCTGAGGCGCTCGGTCACGATGCCGACGTAGGTGTCCGGCGCGTCGACGACGACGAGCTCGATCGGCTCCATCACCTCGCCGTTGATCTCGCGCGTCACCACCTCGGGGTTCGAGAGCTGCATCTCGTACCCCTCGCGCCGCATCGTCTCGACCAGGATCGCGAGCTGGAGCTCGCCGCGGCCGAGCACCACGAACGTGTCCGGCACCTCGGTCGGCTCCACCCGGATCGCGAGGTTCTTCATCGCCTCGCGCTCGAGCCGCTCCTTCAGGTGGCGGCTCGTCAGGTACTTCGACTGCTTGCTCTTGCCGGCGAACGTCGACGTATTCACGCCGATCTTCATCTTGATCGTCGGCTCCTCGACCACGATCCGCGGCAGCGCCTCGGGCTGGCCCAGATCCGCGATCGTGTCGCCGATCGTGACCGCATCGATCCCCGCGATCGCGACCACCTCGCCCGCGACGGCGCTCTCGACAGGGACGCGCTTCAGCCCCTCGTAGGCGTAGAGCATCTTCACGTAGCCGCGCGACTGCCCGCCCTCGCCGAGCAGCGCGACGTCGGCGCCGGACCGGGCCGTGCCGCGGACCACGCGGCCGACCGCGAGCCGGCCCACGTAGTCGTCGTGCGTCGTGTTGCAGACGATGACCTGCAGAGGCCCGTCGGGGTCGCCCGACGGGCCGGGGACGCGCTCGAGGATGGTCTCGAAGAGCGGCTGTAGGTCCGTCGCCTCGTGCTCGAGCTCGCGCTTCGCCTGGCCGAGCTTCCCGATGGCGTAGAGCGTCGCGAAGTCCATCTGCGGGTCGCTCGCCTCCAGGTCGCAGAAGAGGTCGAACACCTCGGAGAGCACCTCGTGGGCGCGCGCGTCGCCGCGGTCGATCTTGTTGATGACGACGATGAGCGGGAAGCCGCGCTGGAGGCACTTCGAGAGCACGAACCGCGTCTGCGGCAGCGGGCCCTCGGCGGCGTCGACGAGGAGCAGCGCCCCGTCGGCCATCATCAGCGTGCGCTCGACCTCGCCGCCGAAGTCGGAGTGGCCGGGCGTGTCGACGATGTTGATCTTGACCCCGCGGAACCGGATGCTGGTGTTCTTCGCGAGGATGGTGATGCCGCGCTCCCGCTCGAGGTCGTTCGAGTCCATGACCCGCTCGGCCACGACCTCGTTCTCTCGGAAGGCGCCCGACTGGCGGAGCATGTGATCGACGAGCGTCGTCTTCCCGTGGTCGACGTGGGCGACGATGGCGATGTTGCGGAGATCATTACGCGGCATATACAGCGGCGGCCGTGTAGCACGCGACCCACGGAGGAGCGAGCCCATCCTCGCCAGAGTCCGAACGGTCGGCCGGCGCGCGCGGCCTGGCCGCGCGCGCGGTGAGCGAGCGGGGTGAGCGGGAGCATTGACAGCCGAAACCGCGCCGCAATAGGGTGCGCGCCGCGTTGGTGCCTGGGCCCTTGCCCAGGCTGAATAGGGAACCCGGTGAGAATCCGGGGCTGCCCCGCAGCGGTAAGCGAGAACGACCTCCACGACGAGCACTGGCCCGAGAGGGCTGGGAAGCGGTGGACAGTAGGAAGTCGGCCAGGCCGAGACGCTCGCAAGCCCGAAGACCTGCCATCGCCCGGCGACAGAGAGACATCTGGCGCCGGTTTGACCTGGGAGCCTCGAGGGAGGCGGAGAGGTCCGAGCCGCCGCGGCCGTCCGCGCGCGTCCCGGAGTCCGACCCGCCCCCCGCGCGATCTCCCGATCGTCCGCGGGGGCGAGAGGTCGGCCCGGCGCGGCGCGCGACGGGCATGCCCTCTTTTCCTCGCGGTGCCCGGCGCGAGCGGCCCAGAGCCGCCCTGCGCGACGCCACCGAAGGAGGACGCGCATGCTGCGCGCGACGATCACGAAGCGGAACGGACGCTGCTTTTCACGACACCTGCTCGCCGCGCTATCCATCTCGCTCGCCGCCGCGCGGCTCGCGCGCGCCGAGGGCGAGGTCCCCGAGGCGCCTCCGGTCCCCGAGGCGGCCGCGGGCGCGCCCTCCGACGGCAGCGCGGGGGCGCCCGCGGACGGCGGGGGGCCGATCGAGGTCACCGTCCACGCGGAGAGGCCGGGGAGCGAGGCCGCCTCGCGCGTCTCCGTCGGGCACCGCGAGCTCGAGCTCAGGCCGAGGCTGAGGCCGGGCGACATCGTCGAGGCGGTCCCGGGGCTCTTCGCCGTGCAGCACGCCGGCGGCGGCAAGGCGAACCAGTACTTCCTCCGCGGGTTCGACGCGGACCACGGGACCGACGTCGCCTTCTTCGTCGACGGCGTCCCCGTCAACATGGTCAGCCACGGCCACGGGCACGGGTTCACCGACCTCTACTTCGTGATCCCGGAGCTCGTGACAGGGCTCGACGGCGCCAAGGGGCCTTATACAGCGAGCATCGGCGATTTCGGCACCGCGGGCGCCGTCAACCTCCGCTTCGCCGAGAAGCTCGACGAGAGCCACGCGCAGCTCAGCGTGGGGCAGTACGGGATCCGGCGCGGCCTCGTGATCGCCTCGCCGGAGCTCGGCGACGCCTGGCGCGCGGTGGCCGCGGCGGAGGTCTACCGGAACGACGGGCCCTTCCTGAACCCGGAGCGGCTCAAGCGCTTCAACGTGTACCTGAGGGCGACGCACGATCTCAGCCCGACCGGGAAGATCCAGATGACCTGGATGTCCTACGGGTCGACCTGGTACGGCTCCGGTCAGATCCCCGCGCGCGCCGTGTGCGGCGAGGGCGAGCAGGGCCACCCGGGCCCGCCGCCCGCTTCCGACCCGCCGTGCATCGATCACTTCGGCTCGGTCGACCCGACCGAGGGCGGGGCGACCGAGCGGCACATGGCCTCCCTCGCGTACACGACGGCGTGGCGGGACGCCGACCTGAGCGCGATGGCGTACCTCGTCCGCTACCGCTTCACGCTGTACTCGAACTTCACGTTCTTCAGCGAGGACCCCGTCCACGGCGATCAGATCGAGCAGAACGACGACCGCGTCGTCGGCGGCGCCGAGCTCCGGCTGCGCCGGAGCTTCGAGTACCGCGGGGCGAAGCTCACGACGTCGCTCGGCGCGCAGATCCGCGCCGACGCGATCGACAAGTCGCTCCACCACGACGAGGCGCGCGAGCGGCTCGAGGAGCGGGGCAGGGCCCACGTCGACGAGGGCCAGATCGGCGTCTACGTCGAGGAGGACGCCCGGATCCGGCGCTGGCTCCGCTTCGTGGCGGGGCTGCGCGGGCAGTGGATCGACGTCAACGTGGACGACAGGCGCGAGGATCTCGGCACCACCGGGAGCCGGTCGAGCGGCTTCCGGGGACAGATGCAGCTCTTCCCGAAGCTCACGGCGATCGTCTCGCCGGTCGAAGGCCTCGATCTGTTCGCGCATTACGGGCGGGGCTTCCACTCGAACGACGCCCAGGGCGTGGTGCTGGGCGAGGGCGGGGCGACGCTCATCACCCCCGCGACGGGCTACGAGCTCGGCGCGAGGGCGACGCCGCTGCGCGGCCTGACGCTGAGCGCGGCGGGGTTCCTCCTCGATCTCGACTCCGAGCTGGTCTGGAGCGGGGACGCCGGCGTCACCGAGCCGTCGGCGCAGACGCGGCGCTACGGCCTCGAGATCGGCGCGCGCTACAGGCTCGGGAGCTGGCTCTTCGCCGACGCCGACGCGACCTTCACGCGCGCGCGGTTCCGCGCGAACGCGGGCAACGGGAGCGCGGTGGCCCTCGCGCCGACGCGGACGCTGACCGCCGGGGTCGGCGTCCGCCCGACGTTCGGCGCGCTCACGCCGTTCGCCGCGCTCCGGGTCAAGTCGATCGGCGCGCGGCCCGCGACCGAGGACGAGTCGCTGACCGCCGAGGGGTTCACGTCGATCGACGCCAACGCCGGGCTCCGGTGGAAGGACGTCGAGGTGGCCGTGGACGTCCAGAACCTCCTCGACGCGACGTGGCGCGAGGTCCAGTTCGCGAGCGCGTCGCGCCTGCCGCACGAGCCGGCCGCGGTCACCGGGATCCACTACTCGCCGGGGTGGCCGTTCACCGCGATGGGGCGGGCGACGCTGTACTGGCGGTGAGCGACGCGGCGCGGCGCCGCGCCCGTTGCGAAGGCGCCGGCCCTGGGCTTCCATGCCGCCCGCCCGTGCCTCCGCCCCCGCTCTCCCTGCTCCGCACGCCGCGCGCCCGCGCGGAGCTCGTCGCGAACGGCTGGGAGCTGTTCTCCGCGCTCCTGTTCCTCTCGGCGGTCGTCCCCGCGGCCCTCACGACGCCGTGGCCGGCCATCCTCTTGCTCGCCTCGATGGCCCTGTCGACCGCGCTCTCGGGCGCGCTCGTCCGGCGCGGCGACCGCGGCTTCGCCATCGCGGCGGCGATCCGGACCCTCTCCTGGCCGCTCGCCGTCCTGCCGCTCGCCGGCCGGGGCGCCCCCGCCGCGCCCCCCTCCTCGTGGCCCAGCCCGCTCGGGATCGGCCACGCGACCCCGCCCGCGTGGCTCGGCCTCCTCGTCACGGCGGTCGCCTTCGGCGTCATGGCCGGCGGCATGCGCCGCGCCATCTACCGCGCCCTGCTCCGCGCCGACGCTGTCGACGGCGGCGCCTCCGAGGCCGCCTCCGCGCGCGCCCTCGCCGCGGCGCTCCGGCCGCGGCTCGCGGAGTCGGCCACGGCCGCCGGCATCGTCGGCGGGCACGTGATGCTGCTCTTCGCCGTCGCGTTCCTCCGCACCCAGAGCCAGGTCGTGTTCCAGGCGTGGTTCGAGGTCGTCCCGCTCCTCGCGCTCTCCGGCACCCTCGGCTTCACCTTCGCCGTGCGCCCCGCCACGCGCGCGATCGTCGCCGCCCTCGAGGCAGGCCCCTCCGGCGACCGCGCGCTGCTCTCCCGCGGCCTCGCCCGCGCCGAGCGGCTCCCCGACGTGCTCGCGTACCTCAACTTCGCGCTGTGGCTCGCGTGCACGGCGATCGGCGTCGCGTACGTGCGCCCCGGCGCCGCCTTCACCCTCGCCGACGGGCTCATGCAGCTCGGCTTCGGCGCGCTCTTCGGGTTCGGCGTCTCGTTCTACCAGCGCGCGTGGCACAAGGACTCGGTCGCGCGGGCCGTCGACCTCTTGCGCGCGTGGACGGGCGCCGCCGACGCGCGGCGCGGCGCGGCGCCCATGCCCCTCCGGCGGCGCATGCTCCGCGACTTCGGGCTGCCGCTCCTGTTCACGGGGCTGCTCTCGCTCTTCTCGTCGATCGGCCTCTACCGCGCGCTCGCGACCGGCTCGTCCTTCAACGAGGACTTCAACGCCGTCACCGCGCTCTTCGCCTCGTTCTCCCTCCTCGTGCTCGCCGCCCTCGGCGTCGTCGCGCGGGCGGCGCGCGAGCTCTCCCGGCCCATGGCGCAGCTCGCCCGCGCCGCCGACGAGGTCGCCCGCGGCGAGCTCGACGCCGTCGTGCCGGAGCTGTCCGGGCCGCGGGAGGTCGTCGGCCTCGGCGAGAGCGTCGAGCGCATGCGCCAGGCGCTGTCCCGCACCATCGCCGAGCTGGAGCGCGAGCGCGCCGGTCTCGAGGAGAACGTCGCCGCGCGCACAGCCGAGCTCACGCGCGCGCTCACCGAGCTCCGCCGGGCGCAGGCCGCGCTCATCCAGGGCGAGCGGCTCGCCTCGATCGGCGAGCTCGTCGCCGGCGTCGCGCACGAGATCTACAACCCCCTGAACGCGATCGCCGGCGCCGCCCAGCCGATCGAGGAGCGCGCCGCCGAGCTGCGCGCCGTGCTCGACGCCTACCGGGCGGCCGAGCCCGAGCTCCCGGAGGACCGCCGCCGCGCGCTCGAGGCGCTCCGCGAGCGGCTCCAGGCCGAGGCGGCGCTCGACGATCTCGTCGGCATCTCGACCCTCGTCCACCGCGCGGTCGAGCGCAGCGTCCGCATCGTCACCAACCTGAAGAGCTTCTCGCGCGTCTCGGGCGAAGCGCTGCCCGTCGACCTGCACGCCGGGCTCGAGGAGACGCTGCTGCTGCTCGGCCCGCGGCTCCGCCACGCGCGCATCGAGGTGATCCGGCGCTACGGCGAGCTGCCGCCCGTCACCTGCCGGAGCGGCGAGATCAACCAGGTGTTCATGAACCTCCTCGTGAACGCCATCCAGGCGCTGGAGGACGCGAGCGCCGCCTCGCCCTCGCCGCCCGGCGCCGCCCGACCGGACGCCGCGTCGTCCACCCCCGGCTCCCCGGCGAGCGCCGCCTCGACCGGCGGGGGAGGCGGCGCGGGCGGAGCCGCGCCGCGCGCGCCCGGCGGGCCGGCGATCTGCGTCGAGACCTGGGTCGACGACGACATGGCGGCGGTCGCGATCATCGACAGCGGCCCCGGCGTGCCGCCCGACCTCGCCCAGCGCATCTTCGATCCGTTCTTCACCACGAAGCCGCGAGGGCAGGGGACGGGCCTCGGGCTCTCGATCTCGACGGACATCGTCCGTCGGCACGGCGGCACCCTCACCCTCGCGCCCGCGCCCTCGCCGGCGGACGACGGCCGCGGCGGAGATCCGCGCCGCGGCGAGCTGGCCGGGGCGCGCTTCATCTGTCGCCTGCCCCTCGATCCTCGCCCGGGCAGCGCCCGCCCGCAAGCCGACGCGCCCCCGGCCGCGCGGCCCTCCGCGGACGCTTGAATGCGCGCGCAAGCGGCGCCGATCTCCCACCCCGACGCCACGCGGAGCGCGCGCGAGATTCATCTCCACCCGGGCCGCGGGCCCGTAGACCGGCTGTTTCAAACCGGATACCTTCAGCGAGCGATCCGACTCACCGCACAGCGCAATAAGGCCCCTTAGACAAGCAAAACGCACTTCGGGGAGCGCTGAGGAGAAACGAAGGCACCATGGAGCGCGCGATTCAGCGACCGGCAGGTCCCAAGGCTTCGAGCACCGATCCGTTGATCGGGAAGGTCGTGGCCGGCCGGTACCGGCTCGAGGCACGGCTCGGCGAAGGCGGCATGGGCGTCGTTTACCGCGCCCGTCACGTGCTGATCGACCGGGTCGTCGCCCTGAAGCTCATCCGGCCCGATCTCCGCGGAGAGACCCATCTCCGCGCGTGGATGCTGCGCGAGGCGCGCGCCGCAAACCGCGTTGATCACGCCCACATCATCGATATCCACGACATCGGCGAGACCGAGGAGGGCGAGCTCTACCTCGTCATGGAGTACCTCGTCGGCACGCCGCTGTCGGCGGAGCTCGCGCGCGGCCCGATGCCGATCGCGCGATCGGTGGACATCCTCGAGCAGATGTGCGCCGCGCTCGCGCGCGCCCACGACCTCGGCGTCGTGCACCGCGACCTGAAGAGCGACAACATCCTGCTCACCCACCGCGGCGGCCGGAAGGATTTCGTCAAGATCCTCGACTTCGGCCTCGCCGCCATCGCGCGCGACCCGCGCCTCGCCCCGAAAGGCGCGGTCTTCGGGACGCCCGAGTACATGTCGCCCGAGCAGGCCCGCGGCGAGGAGGCGACGGCGCAGTCCGACCTCTACGCGCTCGGCGTGCTCTTCTTCGAGATGCTCACCGGGCAGCTCCCCTTCCGCGCGAACGACCGCGACACGCTCCTCGAGATGCAGCGCACCCACGCGCCGCCGCGCCCCCGCTCGATCCGCCCCGACGCGCACGCCCAGGGCGAGGCGATCGTGCTGCGCCTGCTCGAGAAGGACATCCGCAAGCGCTACCGCGACGCCCATCACCTCCAGGAGGAGCTGAAGGCGCTCCAGCGCGGGCTGCCGGCCCACGCGTGGGAGGTCGAGGGGGGCGACGGCGTGCCGGTGCCGCCGCCGCCGCCGCCGCCGCAGAGCGCGGGCGTCATCGAGTGGGCGAGCCGCGCGGCCCTCTTCTCGCGCATGGTCTCCCGCGCCTACCCGTCCGGGCAGGTGCCGCAGGAGGTCCAGAACGGCCTCGCGCAGGCCTGGGACCTCGCCGCGCGCGCCAACAAGCTCGAGGGCGAGGTCGCGAGCCTCACCCGCAAGCTCGAGGCGCTCGAGCGCCGCGGCCGCGCGCTGCGCGCCGAGATCGGCCGCAAGGTCGAGGAGCTCGCGCACGAGGAGTCGCGCGTGATGCGCGAGGCGATGGCCGACGGCGAGGACGTCGAGAAGGTCCGCGTGGAGCTCGCCGCCGCCGAGAAGCTGGCGCTGTCCGCGCGCCAGCTCGCCGACGCGGCCGCCCGCCAGGGCAACCACGACCCGCTCGTCTACGAGCGCGCGGGCGCGGCCGGCGCCACCGCGCAGGCGAAGCGCGAGCAGCTCGGGCGCTACGAGCACAAGAAGAACGCGCGCGAGGCGAACGCGCGCGACCTCCGCCGCCAGATCGACGAGCTACGCGCCCAGCTCGCCCGCTACGCCGAGGCCCTCGAGGAGGACCTCGCGCAGGGGCGCGAGCGCGTCGCCGCGCGCACGCGCGAGGGGCTCGCGTACGAAAAGTCGTTCAGCGAGGCGTCGAACCTGCTGCTGAGCCACCTCCGGAACAAGCCGGAGTGTCGGGATCTCGTGGCGGAGCTCCTCACCTCGCACGCCAGCCCGAACGCCGATTCGGGCTCCGATCAGCGGGTCTCCGGCTCGGACAGGCGAATGAACGCGACCGAGCGCAACTGAACGCGACGAGCTGAACGCGACACGCTGAACGCGACGAGCTGAACGCGAGAATCCGTGAAGGAGCGCGGTAATGCGCGCTCCTCTCCACGTTCTTGCGTGTTCCTACGTAATCTCCCTACGCGATCTCCTGACGCACCGGCGCTGACAAGCGCTCTTGCCGTGCGCGCGCATCGCACGCCCTCTCGACGGCGTCTGCCACGCATGGTAGCTAGCGCGCGCCTCGGCGGTCCCGGTTCCGGTGGAGGCTTGCCCGGCAGCTCTGGGCATCCCGACACCGCCGGTCGCTGAGGGGCGAGGCTGTGCTGAAGCGTCGGCGTTAGAGCAAGAACCCATCCGGCAGCGCGCCGGTTCCCCTTCCCCTTTACGCAGGCGGCCAACCCCTCGGAACCACGAAGCAGCGGGCGGCGATGGCGTCGCCCTCTGCCTCGGCATTTGCGATGGAGGCACACCGTCCATGAACGTCATCCGGTCTCAAAAGGCCTGGCTCGCACCGCTGCTGGCCGGGCTCGCTGCGCTCGCCCTGCTGCTCAGCGGCGGGCTCGCCAGCGCCAGTGAATCTGATCTGGTCCTCCCCGACCTAAGCTCCCAGTCGTTCGGCGGCGTCGACGGCCGCACGCTGCTCCTGGGCGGCATCGGCGTCTGCGCCCTCGGGTTCGTGTTCGGGATCGTCATCTTCTCGCAGCTCAACAAGCTCCCGGTCCACCGCGCGATGCGGGAGATCTCGGAGCTCATCTACGAGACCTGCAAGACGTACCTCGTCACGCAGTTCAAGTTCATCCTGGTCCTCGAGGTCCTGATCGGCGCGGTCATGGTCCTCTACTTCGGCGTGCTGCGGCACATGGAGGCCACGAAGGTCGTGGTCATCCTGCTGAGCAGCCTGGTCGGCATCGCCGGCAGCTGCGGCGTCGCCTGGTTCGGCATGCGCATCAACACGTTCGCGAACTCGCGCGCCGCGTTCGCGAGCCTCAAGGGCAAGCCGTTCCCGACCTACGCCATCCCGCTCAAGGCGGGCATGAGCATCGGCGCGGTCCTCATCAGCACCGAGCTCATGCTCATGCTGATGATCCTGCTCTTCATCCCGGCCGACTACGCCGGCCCGTGCTTCATCGGCTTCGCCATCGGCGAGTCGCTCGGCGCCTCCGCGCTCCGCATCGCGGGCGGCATCTTCACGAAGATCGCCGACATCGGCTCCGATCTCATGAAGATCGTCTTCAACATCAAGGAAGACGACGCGCGCAACCCGGGCGTCATCGCCGACTGCACCGGCGACAACGCCGGCGACTCGGTCGGCCCGAGCGCCGACGGCTTCGAGACCTACGGCGTGACCGGCGTCGCGCTCATCTCGTTCATCCTCCTCGCCGTCCCCGACCAGGCCGTCCAGGTCCAGCTCCTCGTCTGGATCTTCGTGATGCGCATCGTGATGGTCCTCGCGAGCATCGGCTCGTACCTCCTCAACGAGGCGATCGCGAAGGCCTCCTACGGCGACGCCGACAAGATGAACTTCGAGGCCCCCCTGACGCGCCTCGTCTGGCTGACCTCGATCGTGTCGGTCGCGCTCACCTACGCCGTCTCGGCGTTCATGATCCCGAACATCGGGGGCGACTCGTCGCTCTGGTGGAAGCTCTCCTCGATCATCACCTGCGGCACCCTGGCGGGCGCGATCATCCCGGAGATGATCAAGATCTTCACCTCGACCGAGTCGCGCCACGTCCGCGAGGTCGTGACCGCGTCGCGCGAGGGCGGCGCCTCGCTGAACGTGCTGTCGGGCCTGACGGCCGGCAACTTCAGCGCGTACTGGATGGGCATCGTCCTCGTCGTGCTGATGGGCACCTCGTACCTCATCTCGGCCCAGGGCCTCGAGCAGCTCATGATGGCGGAGAGCGTCTTCGCCTTCGGCCTCGTGGCGTTCGGCTTCCTCGGCATGGGCCCGGTGACCATCGCGGTCGACTCGTACGGCCCGGTGACCGACAACGCGCAGTCGGTCTACGAGCTCTCGCTCATCGAGAGCGTCCCCAACATCGAGGCCGAGCTGAAGAAGGACTTCGGCTTCACGCCGAACTTCGACAAGGCCAAGCACTACCTCGAGGAGAACGACGGCGCGGGCAACACGTTCAAGGCGACGGCGAAGCCGGTGCTCATCGGGACGGCGGTCGTCGGCGCGACGACGCTCATCTTCTCGATCATCGTCGTGCTCACGCGGGGGCTGACGGCGAACGTGGACAAGCTCTCGCTGCTCCACCCGCCGTTCCTGCTCGGCCTCGTGACGGGCGGCGCGATCATCTACTGGTTCACCGGCGCGTCGACCCAGGCGGTCTCGACGGGCGCTTACCGCGCGGTCGAGTTCATCAAGGCGAACATCCGCCTCGATGGCGTGGAGAAGGCCTCGATCGCGGACAGCAAGAAGGTCGTCGAGATCTGCACGCAGTACGCGCAGCGGGGGATGTTCAACATCTTCCTCGGCGTCTTCTTCTCGACCCTCGCCTTCGCCTGCCTGGAGCCGTTCTTCTTCATCGGCTACCTCATCAGCATCGCGCTCTTCGGGCTCTACCAGGCGATCTTCATGGCGAACGCCGGCGGCGCCTGGGACAACGCGAAGAAGCTCGTCGAGGTGGAGCTGAAGGAGAAGGGCACGCCGCTGCACGCGGCGACGGTCGTCGGCGACACCGTGGGCGACCCCTTCAAGGACACCTCGTCCGTCGCGATGAACCCCATCATCAAGTTCACGACCCTGTTCGGCCTGCTCGCGGTCGAGCTGGCGATCGAGATCGACCGCACGACGAGCGTCGTGCTCGCGGCCATCTTCTTCCTGCTCTCGACGGTGTTCGTGTACCGCTCCTTCTACTCGATGCGCATCAGGTCGGGCGAGAAGGAGCCCGCCGCCGCGACCGGCGCCCGCGTCACGGCCTGATCCGGCCGTCTCTTCCCCTCGTCCCGCCTCTCCCCCCTCACGCGCGTTGACGTCCCCCCGCCGCCGTCCGGTCCCTCGGCGGCGAGCGGGGAGGGCCTTGCACCCAGGGAGCTCGCACTATAGTGAGCCCTCATGCGAGCGCTCTGCCCCTCCTGCGGCCTCCATCACGAGGTAGTCCGGGTCCTCGACGACGGACACGGCGAGCAGCGCAAGGACGTCTACCAGGTCGCGCCGCTCCAGGGCTGCGAGCGCACATGGATCTCCGACAAGGAGCTGCTCGAGGCGCGCGCGCGCTTCGATCAGGACATCGTCGTGCCCGACGACGACGACGAGTAGCGCGGCGCCTCGCGCCGGTGCGCTCGCCCCCTCTCGGTCCGTGATCTTCGCCGTCCGGCAGAGCGCGCGTGAGCCGCGCGTCGCGCGCTCGTGACGCGCGCGACGTCTGACATGAAGTCGTCGCGCTCGTCGCACCCGGGCGACATCATCGCCGGGCATCGTCTGCGGCCAGAACCGGCGGAGACGATGAGATGATGACGAAGCGGAGCCTGAGGTCGGCGTTCCTTCTGGTGCTCGCGGGCGGCCTCGCCGCCCTCGGGGGCGGCTGTGGCGAGGAGGGGGCGCAGGGCGCGCCTGGCCAGGACGGCGCCCGCGGCCAGGACGGCGTGGACGGCGCGCGTGGCGAGGACGGCGCGCGTGGCGAGGACGGCGCGCCCGGTGAGGACGGCGCGCCTGGCGAGAGCGGGGCGCCCGGCAAGGACGGCGCCGACGGCGCTGACGGCGCTGACGGCACGCCGGGCCAGGACGGGCAGCCCGGTCCGAAGGGCGATCCCGGCGAGGACGCGCCGCCGCGGACCAGCGCCGCGAGCCTCGCGGACTACGTGAAGGAGCGCGTGGCGCTGTTCGCCGCCGGCGCGTTGCCCGCGGGCGAGCAGTTCCCGCTCCACGCGGCCGCGACCGACACCCTCCGGGCGCTCGCCGGCGTGCGCTCCGACGTGCTGGTGAGCTGGCTCGATCCGCTGACGTTCAGCACAGCGCCGGACGCGCCCCGCTTCGGCGCCAACAACGATTACATCGCCTTCTTCGGCCAGGGGTGGGACGCCACGGCGGGCGACGCGCCGCAGTGGAACGGCTCGGGCACCGCGGGCTGGCTCTGGGTGAACCACGAGTACGTCTCGGGCAGGAGCCCCACGGTCAGCTCAGCGCCGACCGGGCAGCACCTCGTGCTCGCCCGGCACCTGAGGGCGCTCGGGGTGCTCACGAACGACGTCGCCTCGAGCGTCTGGTCGCAGCAGGACATCGACACGTACATCCGGTGGGAGAAGAAGCAGGTCGGCGGCTCGTGGCTCCGCGCCGTGCAGGACCCGTCGACAGGCGCGTGGTCCGTCGATCGGAGCGCGGCCGCGGTCCGCTACGACGCCACGAGCGCCACGCGGACCCGGGTCGCGGGGCAGGCGCTGCTCGGCCCGGGCAAGGACGACGCGACAGGCGAGGCGCTCCCGGGAGGGGTCGTCGCCGGCATCATGGGCGACTGCGCCGGCGGGCTGACGCCGTGGGGCACGGTGATCTCGGCCGAGGAGAACGTGCAGGACTACTTCGGCGATCTCGAGGCGAGCTGGTCGGCCGACCAGAAGTTCCTCACCGGCAGGGGCTTCGACCCGGGCGCGGACGTGAGCCCTGCCGTCGAGGCGAGCGCGACGGCGGAGTTCGGGCGCATCGCCGACCCGAACGGCCGGCAGCTCCGCGACCACTACGGGTACCTCGCCGAGATCGACCCCGGGCAGCCCGCGGGCGAGTTCGAGGGCGCGACGGAGCCCGGCGTGGGCCACATGAAGTTCGGCTTCATGGGCCGCGCCCGCTGGGAGGCCGCGACGTTCGCTGTCGACGGCGACTGGAAGCTCCTGCCGGACCAGCCGATCGTGATCTACGGCTCCGACGACCGCCGCGGCGGGCGCATCTACAAGTACGTGACCGCCGGCAAGTACACGGCCGGGATGGCGCGGGCCCAGATCCGCGCGCTGCTCGAGGCCGGCAAGCTCTACGCGGCGCACTTCGAGGGCCTCGACAACGCGACAGGCGACACCCTGCTCGCGACAGGCGCGGCCCCGACCGAGGCGGCCCCTGGCGTCGGCCGGTGGATCGAGCTCTCGGTGAGCAGCGCGGCTGTCGCGCCGAACGCGGCCGCGCTCGGGGCGGCGGCCACCACGGTCGGCGAGGCGCTGCGCGACGTGCGCTGGAACGGGATCGGCGGCTTCGCGACGGACGACGACGTCCGGCGCGCGCTGTTCACGGCGAGCAACAAGGTCGGGATCATGGAGCTGAACCGGCCCGAGGACATCGAGTGGAACCCGCGCGATCCGAGCGGCGCGCCGCGGATCTACGTGACGTTCACGAACCACACGCGGCCGACGGCGCTCGATCAGCGCGGCGTCCTCTTCGCGCCGGAGGTCCACGCGACGGCGTCCCCGAAGCGCGCGGACGAGGTGGGCTCGATCTTCGCGATGGAGGAGGAGGACCCCGCGGCGCCCGGCGCGTCGGCGACGTTCCGGTTCTTCGAGGTGTGGCACGGGTCGAAGGGGCAGGGCGACTTCGACGCGGCCTGCCCGGACAACCTGCTCCTCGACCGCGAGGGCGGCGTGTGGTTCGGGACCGACGGCAACTTCGGGGCGAACCCGCACGCGGACGCGTTCTACTACCTCGATCTCGACCCCGCGCACCGCGAGGGCGCGTCGGGCGTGGTCGCGCCGAGCTTCGGGAAGGCGTTCCGCGTCGTGGCGATGCCGAGCGACGCGGAGGCGACCGGCCCGCAGTTCACCCCGGACATGGGCACGATCTTCATGTCCGTGCAGCACCCCGGCGAGGACGCCTACAGCGCCTGGCCCGCGGGCAACGACGCGCTGTCGAGCGTGATCGCGGTCAGCTTCCTCCCCGGATGAGCCCCGTGCGACGCATGCGTCCGATGCGCCCCGCGCGCCCCCTCCGTGAGCGCCGCGAGGGCCTGCTGTCCGCGTCGCTGGCCCTGGCCGCGGCGTCGGCCGTCCTCGCCGCGGGATCGAGCTGCGGCGGGGGCGCGTACGACCCGCTCGCGACAGCGGCCGCGCGCGCCGGGCGCCCGGGCAACCTCGAGGCGTCGATCCCGCCGATGTGTTACGCGAGCACGGCGGGCGGCGCCAACGGCTGCTGGACGTGCCACACGACCGGGTTCGGCCCGAACACGCTCGCGGATCACGACCTCCAGCGCGCGTACAGCTTCTCCGACGCGGCGCGGAAGAACCCCTGGGTCAACCTGCTCGAGGACCTCTCGGCGGCCGCCGCGCGGACGAGCGACGCCGAGATCCTCGAGTACATCCGGGAGGACAACTACGCGCCGCTGCGCAGGGCGCTGCGGGCGCTGTCGGAGCGCCGCGAGTACCCGGGGTACGTGCCGGATCTCGACCTCGCGGCCGGTCTCGACGGCGAGGGCTTCGCGGCCGACGGGAGCGGGTTCCGGGCGGTGCGGTACAAGCCGTTCCCGGGGAGCTTCTGGCCCACGAACGGCAGCGCCGGCGACGTGTTCATCCGGCTGCCGGCCGCGTTCCGCGAGGACGCGTCCGGCGCCCCGTCGCGGGAGGTCTACAAGCTGAACCTCGCGCTGCTCGAGGCGGCGATCGCGTCGCCGTCGCCGCTGCCCGGGGCCAGCGAGGCGGGGGCCGCGGGCGCCCCGGAGGGGCGGGAGGTCGAGCCGGTGAGCGAGGTGGTCGCCGGGGTCGATCTCGACGGCGACGGCGCGATCGAGGCCGCGGTGACGCGGATCCGGCGCCTGCCGGCGCGCTACGCGGGCGGGGCGGCCGGGGTCCCGGTGCGCGCGTGGATCTACCCGCGGGGGACGGAGCTCCTGCACTCGGTGCGCTACCTCGACCCCGACCGGCCGTCGCTGCTCGCGGCGCGGATGAAGGAGCTGCGCTACGCGCGCAAGGTGGACGAGCCGGACGACTGGGCGATCTCGCGCGCGTACGAGCGCGAGGCCGAGGAGAAGGAGGAGGGGTTCCCGCCGCGCTATGCGGGCGCGCCCGAGGTCGGCCTGCGCAACGCGTTCGGCTGGCAGATCCAGGGGTTCATCGAGGACGAGCAGGGCCGGTTGCGGCTGCAGACAGCGGAGGAGCACCGCGCGTGCATGGGGTGTCACAGCGCGGTCGGCGTCACGGTGGACCACACCTTCTCGCTGGCGCGCAAGGTGCCCGGCGCGGCCGGCTGGCGGCACCAGGACCTGCGCGGCATGCCCGACGCGCCGCAGGCCGGCCACGCGGAGCCGGAGGTGCTGACGTACATGCGCCGCGCCGGCGGGGCCGACGACTACCGCGGGAATGCGGAGATGCTCGCGCGCTTCTTCCCCGGCGGCGCGCTCGACGAGGCCGCGGTGCGTCGCGGCGCGCCCGGCGGCGATCGCGATCTCGCGTACCTCGTGGCGCCGTCGCGCGAGCGGGCGCTCCTGCTCGACAAGGCCTACCGCGCCCTGGTCCGGGCGCAGCGCTTCGAGGCGGGGCGCGACGTCATGCTGGGGCCCGCGACGGGGATGCTGCGCGTCGTGGACGGGGAGTCGACGGGCCTCGGCGAGGCGCAGAGGGTGTATCTGGACGGGAGGGTTCACCTCGCCTGGTGAGGTCTGGGGATGTCGAGGAGAGGAGTGTCGAGGGGGGTCTTCTCGTGTCGCCTTGGCGCCGTGTGAGCCTGCATCCCTCCGGTCTCCGGTCTCCGCTCTTCCGTCTCCCGTCAGCCCTCTTCCGTCTGGCCTCTTCGTGC
>NZ_JEMA01000262.1 GCF_001589285.1 Sorangium cellulosum
TCGCGCAGGGGGGATGCCAGTGCAGCTTCGGCGGCCCGCCCCTGGAGCCGCCTCCTGGCCTCGTCGCCTGTCGGACCCAGGGCACACACGGCCCTGCGACGCCCCGCCCCGCGCCGGAGATCGAGACCGTCGCGGCCGGCGCCATTCCGGGCACGTTCTCCATCTCGAGCACCGGGGAGGCCGTGTATACGATGGAATTGACCACCGTGCCCTCCCGCGCGGGCATGGGACCTCGGCTCCAGCTCGTCTATCGCAGCGACGCCGGCGACGGCGTGCTCGGCGCCGGCTTCTCCGTCGCAGGGCTCTCCGCGATCACGCGATGTCCGAGCACGCTCGCGCAAGACGGGGAGATCCGTGGCGTGATGTACGACGGCGAGGACAAGCTCTGTCTCGATGGGCAGCGCCTCGTTCCGGTGGGACAGGCGGCGAGGATCATCGAATACCGGACGTTCCCGGATACCTTCGTCAAGGTGGTCGGGCACTACCCGCCGGAAGGATCTGCGCCCGCCGAGGCGCTCTTCTTCGAGGCGCACCTGCCCGACGGACGTGTCGTCGAGTACGGGCGCACCGAGGGCAGCAAGCCGCTCGCGCGGGGCAGCGTCCCGCGCGCGTGGCTCGCGAACAAGGCCCGCGACGGCCGCGGCAACGCCATGACGTACGCGTACTGCGTCGCCGAGGCGGAGGACGGCCATGCCGCCGAGTACGCGGTGGACGAGATCCGCTACACGGGCTTCGAGGGCACGCCGTCGCTCGCTCCTTCGCGGGCGGTGCGCTTCGTCTATGGGACGAAGGACGCGGCCGCCATCCGCACCGGCTATTCGGGCGGCATGGCGCTCCAGCGCTCGCTTCGCCTGGACGAGATCCAGATGCTCGGCCCGGGCGATACCCTGGTCCGGCGCTACGGGTTCGGCTACGAGCTCAGCCCGGCGACGCGCCGCACGCTCCTGACGCAGATCGAGGAGTGCGCGGGCGACGGGGTGTGCAAGCCCGCCACGCGGTTCCAGTACAGCCGTGCCACGCCCGGATTCAAGCGGATCACGACGGACATCGACGAGCCGGTCTCCGACAGGGCGAGTCCGATGGTGTTCGA
>NZ_JEMA01000263.1 GCF_001589285.1 Sorangium cellulosum
GCCCCGTGGGCCCCAAGGGCGAGCGCGGCCTGCAGGGCGAGCGCGGACCCCAGGGTCCTGCCGGCCCCAAGGGCGAGATCGGCCCCCAGGGCCTCAAGGGCGCTGACGGCGCGCGCGGACCCCAGGGTCTTGCCGGCCCCAAGGGCGAGATCGGCCCCCAGGGCCTCAAGGGCGCTGACGGCGCGCGCGGTCTCCAGGGCCTGAAGGGCGTCGACGGCGCGCGCGGGCCTCAGGGTCCTGCTGGCCTCAAGGGCGAGATCGGCCCGCAAGGCATCAAGGGCGTCGACGGCGCGCGCGGTCTCCAGGGCCTGAAGGGCGTCGACGGCGCGCGCGGGCCTCAGGGTCCTGCCGGCCCCAAGGGCGAGATCGGCCCCCAGGGTCCCGCGGGCCCGAAGGGCGAGCGCGGCCTCCAGGGTCCTTCGGGCCCCAGGGGCCAGATCGGCCCCCAGGGACCGACGGGGTCGCCCGGACTGGCGAAGATCCGCGTGATCTCGGAGACGCGCCAGGCAGAGCCCACCAGCGCGTTCATCAACGTGAAGGCGCTCTGCAAGGCGGGTGAGGTCGTGATCAGCGGCGGATTCGCGGTCTCCGGCGCCGCGCAGTCGACCAGCAGGGTCGTCGAGAACTCGCCGTACGACGCGACCGAGGAGGGCCGCGCGGGCTGGACGTCGACCGCCGTGTTCGAGAGCGGCTACGGCAAGAAGGGCCAGTCCATCACGCTGACCACCTACGCCGTCTGCGCCGAGGTGCCCCAGCGCTGAGGCCGACAGGCAGCACCAGGCTCACGTGACCCCGTGAGCCCCTCTCCCCACCCGCGGTCCCCTGCGCCTCCGAGGACAGGGGACCGCGGACTCAGCGCCTCACCCCTGCTCCCAACACACAGCAAGCCCGCGCGGCCCTCGGCCCATCCAGCCGACGCCTCCGCTGCGCCAGGCCCCGCCGCGGACGACGCGCCCGCCGCTCCTTTCCGTACTCCGTACTCCGTACGAACAAGACCACAATGGGCGGTTCCGGTGACCAGGCTCACACCAAAACGCGCGATTTGTATACATAAACCTACATGGAAAGAACCTTCGCACCCCCGAGCCCGTGGAGGAGCAGAGGTTCGTCCCCGGCCGGTGACGCGGCTTGCACGATTCTCGCAAGGAGCCCGGGCGGTGACCTCGTGAACACTGCGCTCTTTCACGGTGCCGAAAAAATTGCGCGTCCTGCGCTATTTTCACCGGAACGTCAGGCCGGTCCAGCGATGGTTCCGCGCGGGACGACGCAGCGCGTTCAGCATTGGCGGTCGCACTCTGTCACATCTGTCGCAATGTGCCACAGCCGTCACTCCACGTGGTCAACCGACCGGCCAATGAAGGCACCCCCTCACTTCGACGCAGAGGTAAGGGGCATATCGAGGAGAGACCCAGAGAAATCTCCTTGCCCCCTGGCCTCTGTGGTAAATTCCCCCTGCGGACGAGAACACGAAGGAGGGGTTTCTCTCAGGTCGGACCACATGCCTCCCAGAGCACCCTAGAGGGGAACCATGACGATAGATTACGCCATGAAGACCAGCGAACACGCATCGACGACCCGAGCGCCCCAGGACCCTCTGGTGATCGCGCACGTGCTGAACTCCTTTCAGGTGGGAGGCGCCGAGCAAGTCGTCGTGGACCTGGCCGGGCTGCAGCGCGAGGCGGGGCATGAGGTGATGGTCGTGGGCATCCACATGAACCCTGACGGCCCGCGCGCGGAGCAGCTCCGGGCGCGCGGCGTCGCGGTCCACATGATGCCGAAGCGCCCTGGGTTCGACTTCAAGCTCCCCGGCAAGCTGGCGGCGTTCTTCGCCAAGCATGGTGTCTCCATCGTGCATTCGCACAACCAGCTACCGCTCATCTACGCGACGGCCGCGGGCCGGCTCCATCGCGTGCCCGTGTGCCACACGCTGCATGGGGCGATGTTCGATCAGGGCCGCAGGGCGTGGCTGCGGCACGTGGCGGCCAGGCTCGCCGACGCGCACGTGGCCGTGTCGCAGTCGACGGCCGACTTCATGCTCAAGCACAAGGAGGTCCCGAGCTCGAAGCTGCACGTGGTGCAGAACGGAATCGACCTCTCCCGGTTCAGGCCGGACTCCATGGCTCGGGCGCGCATCCGGTCCGAGCTCGGCATTCCTCAGGGCGCGTGGGTCGCCGGGGCTGTCGGCCGCCTGTCGCAGGTCAAGAACCACGCGCTCCTGCTCCGCGCGGCCGCGGCGGCAGGCGTCCTGTCGGGCGACGACGGGCGCCTCCTGCTCGTCGGGGACGGGCCGGAGGCCGCCCCGCTGCGGGCCCTCGCCGAGGAGCTCGGCATCGGCGATCGCGTCGTGTTCGCCGGCGAGCGGCACGACGTGCCGGAGCTCCTCTCCGCGAGCGACGTCTTCGTCCTGTCGTCGAACTCCGAGGGGCTGCCGCTCTCCATGGTCGAGGCGATGGCGACCGGCCTGCCCGTGATCTCGACCGCCGTCGGCGGCATCCCTGCCCTGGTGGCCGACGGCGAGACGGGCTTCCTCGTCCCCTCGGGCGACGTCGACGCGCTCGCCGCCAAGCTCGCCACCCTCAAGGCGGATCCCGCGCAGGCGACGGCGATGGGCAAGCGCGGGCGGAAGCTCGCGCTGGGGCGCTACTCGGCCGAGCGCATGATGGCGAGCTACATGGACATCTACGAGGCGCTCCTCGCCCGGCGGGACTCGGATCGACGCGCCGTCCTGCGGCCCAGCGAGCTGCTCGCCGGCCTGAACGCGTAACCCGCCCGGAGGCCGGCGCGCGGCGGCGTCCGGGGGCAGCCCGTCGCCGCCGGCGCTCGCCTCACGGCGCGCGGGGGATCGTCGAGATCGCGCGCGGGATCGTGGCGAGCGACGTCGGCGCCGCGAGCCCCGGCGCCCGGGGGGGCCGCGTCGGAGGGCGACCCGACGACGGCCGCCCCTCGAGCGCGCCGAGCTCGCGCATCTCCTTCGCCGGCGCCAGCGCGCTCTGCGGCGGCGGCGCCACCGTGCTCCGCGGCGGCGGCACCAGCGTGCTCCGCGGCGGGGCCAGCGTGCTCCGCGGCGGCGGCGGCGGCGCGATCGCCACCAGGGCCAGCGCCTCGCGCACAGCCGCCTGCATCGACCGCGCGTCGGGCCAGCGATCCGCCTGCGCGAACTCGAGCGCCCGGTCCACCACCCGCACCACGGCAGGGGGCATCGACGGCTCGACCCGCGCGAGCGACGCGATCGGGCAGGTCATCCTCAGGAAGAAGAGCTCGTTGACCGTCGGCGCCTCCTGCACGTACCGGTTCGTGAGCAGCGAGAACATCGTCGCGCCGAGCGCCCAGATGTCCGTCCGCGCATCGACGAGGTCCCAGCGCGCGCGCGCCTGCTCCGGCGGCATGTACGCCGGCGTCCCCATCGCGCGCAGCCCCGCCAGCGACGTCTGCCCCGAGGGGACCCGCAGGCGCGCGATGCCGAAGTCGAGGATCTTCACCCCGCGGTCGCGCGTCAGGAAGATGTTGTCGGGCTTCAGATCCCGGTGAACCACCCCCTTCTCGTGCGCTGCCGCGAGCACGTCCAGGATCTGAGCGCTCAGCGAGAGCACTTCGGCGGGCGGCAGCGGGCCCCTCTGCGCCTTCCAGCGCTGGAGGAGCGTCTCCCCCTCGAGCAGATCCATCACAAGGAACGGCGCGCCGTCCTCGGTCACGTCGTCCGCGAGCACCGCGGCGATCCCGGGGTGGTTCACTGTGTTCGCGATCGCCTTCTCGCGGAGGAACCGCGCCCGATCGACCTTGTCCCGCGCGCGCTCGGGGTGCAGCAGCTTGATCGCCACCCGCGCGCCAGCGCTGTGCGTCGCCGCATACACGGCGGCCATCCCCCCGAGGCCGATCAGCGCATCCAGCCTCCACGCGCCGTTGAGCACCGTTCCCACGCGTGCCTTCGCTCTCTGGACGTGCGTACCATTCTCGAAGTCCATTGCTGGCTCTTTCCATGCCCTCGGGCGACCGACCTTCCAGCGCTCGCGACGCGAGAGAAGGCTCTCTTCTTTACGTTCCCGGTGTCCCGGTATCGGCGCTACGGCCGGCTCGGCGCTCCGCGATGGCAAGCTGAGGGTGCAACTCGTCAGAACCGCCACCTGCCCCGCCGTCCCGCGTCGCCGACGCAGCTGACGCCTGGGCGGGCGAACTCCAACAGCACGTCATTTCATGGAAAAGTTCAGCAAGACCTGCGCCACGCCGGCCGCTCCCACGCCCGCGGGGAGATCGGGCGACCGAATGGGGCGAATCGCCCCCCTGCGGCAGGATGCCCCGACCATCGCGCCGCCGTCGCATTGTCGGCTCACGCCCGACGTTGCCAGCGGAACGTCACCACGGCGTCAACCCCGCCTGGGATGAGCCCGGTGCTCTCGTGATCTCCGGCGCGGCGAAGGACGCTTCGCGCCCCGGGGTGCGGGGAGGAGCGACGGCCCCCGTCCTCGGTGCCATGCCGCCTCGCGCCGACGCGCGCTCAGTGGATGCCCCTCATGCTCGGGTCACCCAGCTTGAACGCCGACAGCGCCTGCCGGATGAACACCGGCACCGAGACGTAGCCCTCGAGCGCGACGCAGGCGCGGTTCGACGAGCACGTGCACTGGTAGAAATCGCTGTAGTCGTCGTCGTCTGCGTCGGAGTCCGCCTCGCAGCCGGGCACGCCTTCCCGCTCCACCTCGCCGTCCGACGCGATGGCGGCGATGGTCGGATCCCACCGCACGATCGGCTGCCGGCTCTCCGGGCTCAGCTTCACCTTGTGCCAGTCCGGGTTGCCGTCGCCGTCGAGGTCCGGCCCCGGCTCCGTGACATAGGCCCTGGCCAGGAGCTCATTTCCGTACTCCAGGACGCGCGCGCCGATGCCCTTCTGCACGACCTTTCCGAAGATCGTCTCTGTCCCGTACGCCTTGGCCACGAACACCTTGCCGGACGGGTGGTGGAGCTCGATCCGGTCCGGGAACCCGGGATCGGTGTCTGCCCCGGTCTCCCAGATGTGCATCATGTCCAGCCATCTCTGCTTCTGGTTCTCGGGGAGATAGAGGAGGGTCCAGGCGATGAGGAACTTCTGCTGCTCCCATCCGATCTGCGGGTCGAGGATGGCGACCTTGTCCGGGGCCCGCGGGTTCCACGGCGCGCTGTCGACCGCGCCGTAGGCGCTGCAAACGATGCTTCCCTCGCCGGGGAAGCAGCTCTCCGGTCCGCTCTTGCTCCACCACGACGTCCAGCCCAGGGCTCTGGCCGGGTAGCCGCTCGGGTCCTTGATCGGCTTGCCGCTCGAGTCCGCCTCGATGCGCACGCCCTTGATGGCGTCGTCGCCCGTGAGGTTGTTGGCGAGCCAGCGCCTGTATCCTTCCGGGAAGACGTCAGCGAGCGAGACAGCGCGGTAGCGCGCGTCGAGGAAGTCATGGCGCGAGTCGCTGATGAAGTTGTCGACCGACTCGGTCATGAGCATCGCCACCCACGCCTTGTCGTAATACGAGCCGGCGTTCATCGTGTAGGACGAGTCGAACTCGCCCTTGTCCTCCGCGAGCGCGTTCTCGAGCGGCTTGCCGCCGAGGGCGATGTCGCCGAAGTACCCTGTCGCCCCGTTCGGCACCACCACCAGCGAGTCGCCGGCGTCGCCGAAGACGTCGGCCGCCGACCGGAGGACCGTGTCCCCCTTGGGTAGGTAGTGCTCCCCCGGCTGCGGGCGCGCCATCTGGAGCGCGAAGTGATCGAAGGCGATCCCGGCCGCGAGGATGTTCTCCTTGAAGAGGTTGCTGGCGGCCTGGACCCAGAGGGTGTCGAAGTCGTAGCCGCGCTCCAGCGCGAACTCGCGGTAGACGTTCGAGAGCAGCCCGAGGCCCTTCGCGCCGTCGCGCATCTTCGCGTTGTAGCGGTTCATCGTCCGCTCCGAGGCCACGCGCACGCTGAAGGCCTGCCGGCCGCGGCGGTAGTTGTCGAAGATGTGGTTCACCTCCTGCTGCGTGATGAGGAAGTTGAACAGCTCGTAGGCGTCCGCGCCGTTGTCGTGCCGGTACACGCTCAGGTTGCCGAGGTCCGCCCACCTGTCCGTCGCGAAGCCGTACGGCACGCGGGTGCGCCCCGCCGGGTCCACCGCGGGCCCCTTCGCGCCCTTCGCCGTCTTCAGCGAGCGCCACGCCACGTGGTCGACCTTCTGCTGCCGGCACCGCGTGTACTTGCCGTCGATCGGCACGATCTGGCCGTCGAGGACAGGGTGCCAGACGCCGTCCCGCTCGTCGTTCCAGTCCGACGGCCTGTACGCGCCCGGGTCGACCTCGACGCAGCTATCCGGCAGGATGAGGTCGTATTTGTTCTGCAGATCGGAATAGTGGATGTCGTCGTCGCCGTGCTCCGGCTGGAAGCCGAGGACGCCGCCGAAGTCGTCGACCTTGGCGAGCATGCCCTTGCCGCGCGGGGTGGTCGCCTTGTAGCTCGGGTCCGCGTGCACGGCGACAGCGTCGCCGTAGAACATGCGGGCCGCGGCGAAGTCGTAGGCGCCGAGCCCGATGAGGTCCTGCGTGGGCTCGCCGGCGTAATCCATGGTCGACGAGTGCATGAACATCCAGAGCAGGTTCTTCCGCTCGTTCCCGGTCATCGGGTCGAAATAGCGGGGCCCGACGCACGCCTCGCCGTCCTCCGAGAGCGTCTCGCACAGCGCCTTGACCCGCCCGTTGTTCGTGCGGAGCTGCCAGTACTGCGGCCGGTACCCCCAGGCGTCCGACGAGCTCACGAAGTTGTGGCGCAGGCCGACGGAGTGGCCCATCTCGTGGAGCACCACCGCGTAGTGGGCCCGCTGCGCGAGGTACCGCCGCATGGCCTCGGCGCGCCGCGCCTTCTGCCCCGCGTCCCCCTCGCCGAACCGCCCGTGCTGGGCCGCGAACTTCTCCTCGAGGATGTCCGCCAGGTTGGCCGTCGCGAGCGGCGCCGGCGCCTCGTGCATCACGCACGCCCCGCGCTCGGCGAGCGCGACCTCCTTCAGGTTCCTGAGGTCGCGCTGCACGCTCGGGTTCGCCCCGCGGAGCGGCGAGGCGAGGCGCATCACCTCGTCCGTGAGCGGCAGCCCCGCGACGCCGGTGAGCTCCTGCATCCGCTTCGTCGTGAGCTCGGCCTCGAGCTCGGTGCCCGCCGCGGCCCGACGGCGCGCCTCGTAGACCGCGCGCATGCTGTCCGGCGCCGTCGCGTCCGCGGCGATCGCGCGCACCTCCTTCGCGAGCCGCCGGAGGCTCTCGCGCAGGCCCGGGTCGCCCGCGAGCTGGCCGGCGCCCGCGGGGGCGTCGCCGTCCCCCCCGGCCGCCCGGGCGATCCGCCGGCTGAGCTCCTCCCGCGTCAGCCGCGGCAGCGCGCCGCCCTTCGACGCGCCCTCGCTCGCCTGGGCCCAGTCCCGGACGTTGTCGCCGTCGGTCACGTCCTCGGTCCTGAGCTCCCCCTTGATGTAGCGGGCCGTGTCGATGACGCCCTGGCTCCAGAGGTCGTTGACGTGCGTCCAGACATTGATGCTCGCCGCGACCTTCTCGCCGGTGAGCGGGTCCTCCGCGTCGCTGTAGATGCCCCAGGCCGAGGGCGACTGCGGCGCCTCGAAGTTGTTGATCTGGTGATAGCGCAGGTCGCCGATCCGCGCGGTCAGCGCCTCACCGCACGCCCTCAGCAGCGCCTCGTCGCGCCCCGCCTCCTTGCGGCGCTCGTCGCCGCACATCCTGGCCGTCACGCCCGCGGGGAGCCGCGGGCCGCCGCACGCCTCCGGATCGGCCGCCTCGACCGGGCTGTGACAGACCACGATCATCTCGGGCATCCTCGCGAGCGCCACCACGCCCGGCGCGTACCCGCGCCGCGCCCCGATCTCGTCGGCGAGGGCGCCGCAGTCCTGCCCCTCGTGCGCCTCGCCGCGCCGGCACGCGTCGACCTCGCGCGCGAGCGCGATGGCGTCCGCGTTGTCGTCCATCTGCCCGTCCTGGACCGGGAACGCCGCGCGGCAGCCCGCCGCGTCGCCCGTCGTCCCGGCGCACTCGACGTACCTGGCCGTGACGACGGCGCTGCGCAGGGCGACGTCCCACTCGTGGGCTGCCCAGCCGGTGGCGTCGAAATACTCCGGGTTGCTGTTCGACGTGACGTACCACGGCTGCGGCACGGCCTTCCTGCGCTGATAGGGCAAGGTGCATCGTTGCTTGAAGGTGTCGCACCGCGAGCCCGGCCCCACCTTCACCTCGCCGCCGTCTCCGTCGATCGTCGCCTCGGTGACCGCCTCGCATTCGTCCTCGGTCCCGTTGCCGTCCTCGTCGCGGTGCGGATCCGCGCCGAACGGCGTGGTCTCCGGCGTGAAGCACGGGATCTCGCCCGTCATGCCCTCCGGATCGGCGTAGTAGTGGCTGCGCTCCCACAGGTTGTAGCGGCTGATCATGCGGTGCCACCTGGCGTCGCTCATGCCGTAGTTGCGGGCGTACCCGAGGCGCTCGCGCAGGAAGGGCCCGTAGGCCTGGAACCGGTATCCGTCCCACTCGGCGGGCTCGTAGTCCCTGTCGACGACGCGGCGGAACGACTGCCTGAGCGTGATCTCGACCGGGTTGCACGACCCGACCGGCGCCGTGCCGCCCGGGAAATCCGCGTCGAGCATGCAGGCCGGGAAGCGGTCCACGCCCCACCCGAGGTGGCTCAGATCGATGAGCTGGGGCACCGCGAAGGCCTTGTTGGTGACGTCGAAATACCCCTCCTCGGGGTCGAAATGCGGCGCGTCCGGGTGGCCCGGGTCGCTGATCGTGTAGGCGAGCGGCTCGTACTGCACGCCGCCGTAGACGCCGAGGAGCGACAGCGTGTCGAAGTCGTAGGAGTCGACGTTCAGGTTCTTCGACCAGTCGACCCGCATGTACTCCCGCTCGTACCAGGGGCGGTCGGTCGTGTTTTCGACGACGACGTTGCTCTCCTCCCCCGTCGCCGGGTTGTAGTCGCGCCGTATGTCGAAGTGGGAGAGGATCTTGTATGCCGCGGCCACCACGCCGTCGTCCGTGGCGGCGCCGGTCCCTTTGCCGTCGGTGTCGCTCACGCGCTCGTAGGTGAGGCGCCCGATCAGCAGGTCTTCCTGGATGACCCACTTGATCCGCGCGACGTCCGCCTGCGCGTACGAGGACGAGAAGAGCCCGTCCTGCGACGCCCCGTACCCCACGTCGACCACCGTGGTCCGCGCCCAGAACTCCGGATCATCCTCCTTGCTCTGCAGATCGGCGCCGACGAAGAACGATTTCGCCAGCGCGTTCGCCTGGACCTGGTTGAGCTCCGCCCGCTCCTCGGCGCAGCCCGCGGCCAGGCAGAATGCCACCGTGAGCCCTGCATGTCTCACAATCCACCCCATCGCAGAGTCCTCCCCTGACGCGGTCACGAGCGCGCATGCCCGCATGAGAACCTCGGCGTCCCCATGCGATCTCCCGTGAAGACCGTCCCCCGCGCGAACGGCGTATCTGCTCGCCCCCGTGACTGCGGCACATCGCATGCCACCGCCGCGAATCGCTATCTCCCCCGCCAAATCCACTGCGCTTGCGGTCTCTTGCGCCCTGCCCTCGCTTCACCCGTCGACCGCGCCGCGCCGCGAAGCGTTAGCAGACTGACGGTCCACCCCCGTTTGCCCCGGTCGAGGCGCCCCCCGATCGCGTCCCAGCGGCCTCTCTCTACCGTGCGACGCGAAGACGGCTTTACCACGCAGACCCCGGCAGGCATCTCGGCCCGCCCTTCTCCCTCCCTCGCGTTCCGTTCGCGCCGGCCCCCTCGCTCCGCGCCGCCTCCGAGAGGAGCGGCCTCTCCCCCCGGATTGCGGTATCGAGCCCCTCACCCCACCGGGAGGAACGCAGTGCCTGAAGCCGAACCTGAAGGAGACGTCCTGCTCTCGAACGCCGACGGCACCATCCTGGCGCTCGGCCCCACCGTGCTCGTCTGCGACTGCCCCGGCGACGGCCTCGACCTCGCCGTGCGCCGCGTCGCCGCCTTCGCCCTGACCGCCTCGCTTGTCATCGTGGGCATCGTCGCCGCCAGGGCAGCCCCCTTCCCCATCGTCTTCATCGCCGCGACCTGGACCGCGGCAGCCACCGCCGCGCTGCTCTTCGTCCGCCGCCGCCGCCGCTTCCACGGGCGCTTCCGCCTCGATTTCGAGCGCGCCGAGATCGTCCAGGAGGGCCGCGGCTTCCGGCGGATTTTTCCAGTACAGGCGATCGCCCGCGTCTCGACCCCGCCGGCGCTGGACGCCGAGGTCGACGAGCCGGGCCTCGCGCCGCGGTGGCTGCTCCTCCAGCTCTCGACAGGGGAGCGGCTGCGCCTCGGCAAGGGGCCCGCCTACGCGCTCGGACCGGCGCTCGCCTTCCTCAAGCGAGCCGGCGTCGAGGCGTGACGGGCGCGCTCCCGCCCGTCACGCCGCCGGCCTGCGCCGACCCTCAGGGCGACGGCAGGCTGGGGTAGGGCGGGCCGAAGCTCGTGGTGGCCGTCCGGGTGTTCACGAGGACCGGCGTCTTCGTCGTCTCGTCCGCGTAGAGCGGCCTGACAACGCACGTGCTGGTGCCGCACGCCCCCGGGTCGGGGAACACCACGTCGGCGACGAGCCAGAACCGCTCGCCCGAGTCCTCCGGGAGGAAGGTAACCGGCTCCTCGGGGTCGTGGAAGCCGGTGGGCCCGAGGTCGGCCCCGAGCTCGCCGTTGCAGAAGATCTTGATCCGCGGGTGCACGTTGAACGACACCTCGCCGCCGAAGTAGTGGACGGCGACCCGCATCCACCCTGACTTGGGCGGAAAATCGACGTTGATGTTCTCCGGCGCGCAGAACGTCGGATCGTCGGGGTCGGTCGTCTCCTGAGCGCAGGAGATGTTGTCGAGATCGAGCCGCGGGTTATGGCAGCCTCTGCCGTCGCGGCGCCACTTCTCCCCCACCCCGCGGGGCGCGTAGAAGCAGGTGTTGTTCGTCTCCTCGGGATCCAGGTACCAGTCCACCGGATCGGGCGGCGTCGCCGTATCGCTGAACCAGGTGATGCCCGGGTCGTCGTCCGTGAGGGTGTCGATCGTGCAGTTGCCGTAGCCGCACGCGACGTTCGAGCCGCCGACCTTCCAGGGCTGCGTGTTGTTCGGCTTGTGGAGGTAGAGATCCAGGTCGACGCTGTACGGCTCGTGCTCCCACTCGAGCTCGACGCGGAGGCCGCGCGCGCCGATGAACAGCGGGTAGGTGCAGGTCGCGCTCTCGCCGTCCGCCCCCTGTTTCGTGTACGTGACCGTGTACTCGCCCGACTGAAGCGGCTTGAAATCGTCCCTCGGCTCCGTCCCGCCCACGGAGGGGCACGGGTCCACGCCCGCGGGGCAGGTCACCGTCCACGCCTCGGAGCCCTCGACGGCGTCCGCGCTGAACGTGCCGGTCCCCTCCTTGAGATCGACGGTGGCGAAGGGCGCCGCCTGGATCGGATGGCAGCCCGCCGCGTCGTTCAGGTGGCAGCTCTGGTCCGCGTGCACGCCGCCGACGCACGGCCCCCACGTGCCCGTCTCGTCGCAGAGCTGGGTGCCTGGGAAGCACCCGGCGCTCTGCCGGTACGACGGGTCCCCGCGAAAGCAGGAGTGCGCCTGGCCGGCGATGCACGCGCATGTCTCGTCGATCATGCCGTTGCAGTTGTCGTCCAGCCCGTCGTGGTCGATACCGAGCTCATCCACGCCGCACAGCTCCACCGGGCCGCAGGCGCTCCCGCACGGGTTGACCGCCACGTCGGGGGTCTCGTCGGTCGCCCCTCCATCAATGATGAGGTTGCCGCCGAAGCCGTCCGAGTCCGAGTCGTCGCCCTCGGGCGCGGCGCCCGCCACGCTGGCGCCGCCCGAGCCGCCGCGGGGGCCTCCCGAGCCGCCCACGCCGGAGCCGCCCCCCTCCGTCACATCGCCGAAATCAAACCGCTTGCCCTCGGCGCTGCAGCCGGCCGCGACGACGGCGCTCGACCCCGCGGCTGCGATCACGAAGGGGAGCACAGACAGGACACGAAGACGAAACATGATACCTCCACGTGAGGGAACGCGGCGCAGGGTCGCAGCGGGCTCACCTCCGCTCAGCGCCACGGCGAAGCGCTCCGTAGCTTAGCAAAGCGGAGACACGCCGCGGCCCCGCGACGCGCGCTTTCGCGCGAGATCGCGCGAACGGGGATGGCAGAACACCACGCCTCCACCTCATCGGGTAAGAGGCAAAACGATTTTACAGGTTCAACAGGGTGCCACGCAGAACTCCCTAGCACGGCGCGCGGCCGACGCCGCCGATAACGAACAGCCGCGAGCTCGACGAGGCGCGCTGTCCGGAGGCACGGAGTCAGGCGAATCACCATCAGGCGATTCACTACAGACTCATTGCCTCGCTCCCCGGTCACGGCGCCGCGCCGCGCGTCGCGGCGCCGGCGCCGGCGCGCG
>NZ_JEMA01000264.1 GCF_001589285.1 Sorangium cellulosum
CGGGAAGTGGCTGCCCCGCGCGGGGGCCGGCGCGTGCTGCGGGGGCGGGAGCGTGCTGCCGCCGCGGTTCGAAGGCGGCGCCGGCGGCAGGCAGCTGCTGTTGCTGCGCGGCGGGTGCGGCGCCGGCGGCAGGCAGCTGCTGTTGCTGCGCGGCGGGCTCGGATCCGGCGAGCTCCCTCGCGACGGCACGGGGCTCATCGGTGCCTTCTTGTGCGCGTCCTTGTCGGAGGGTGATCGGCTCATAGCTCCGGCGATTCTACGCGTCCGGGCGTCCGGGCGACGACGGATGACACCGCTGCTTCACTTTTTATCGCACCCCGACGCCCGATCCACGGCGGGTGGATTTCGTCGGCCGGCGTTCCTGCGACCCCGAGAGCGTCCAGGCCGTCCTGGTGAACGGTTTCAGTGAGCCGGCATCCCGGACGAGAGACTGTATCTCCCGCCAGGAACCAGCCCGTTTGTCGCATCGCGTGATCCGGGGGCGCGCCGGCTACCCGACATGCGCGGCGAAGCCCCGCTGCCCGAGGGCGATTGTCGAGGACAAATGAAACACATTTTTTGAAGGCGATCGTCACTCGGCCTCCCGAGGGCCTCGCCGGCGGGCGCCTCGCGGCGCTCGTGGTGGTGTCCGAGGCGCCCGTCGTGAGGGGCCGGCTGACGGCGGCCACGAGAGGGACAGCCGCGGCCTCGCCAGGCGACGTGGCCCACATGCGGACCCACTCCAGCGCTCCGGAGCGGCGGCCCGTCGTCGCGCGTGTGGGCAGTCGAGCGCGGCCGTGGCAGCCGCGCGCCGCCCCGGCGAGCTCATCCCACCCGGCGCGCCGGAAGCTGCGGCGGATCGCGCGCCGGGCGCACGACAAGCATGCTTGTCTCCGGCTTCCCCACCTGATCATCGGGCGGCGCACATGCGCGCGCTGGAGGAAAGGCAGCTCGCCAAATTAATCCGATCGCGCCCGCGCTTCGTGGAGTAGCATCGCTCAACTCGTCGACGAAGGGGCAACATGCACAAGGCGCGCAAGAACCTCACCCATTTCACGATGGACGGCTTTCACGGCTTCCGGAGCCGTTTTGATGACGTGAAGCTGGCTCAAGAGCTTCTGGAGGAGGTGCCCGGCGTGCTCCGGCTGAAGCCGGTGATGCCTCCGTTCATCCTCCCCTACTACAACGGCGTGGTGGCCGAGGACTGCGGCATCAGCGCCTTCGTGCTGCTGCTCGGCGGCCACCTCACCATCCACACCTTCAGCTTCCGCGAGTGCTTCTTCGCCGATCTCGTGTACCCGGGGGCGTTCGATTCGCAGCGCGTCCAGATGATGCTCCAGACGACGCTGCCGTGCCGCAGCGTGTTCACGCAGACGGTCGATCGCGGCGAGGGGGGCGACCTGCAGGAGCGCAGGGGGCACGAGGTGGTGAGCCCGGACGCCGACTTCGGCCCTCACCTCTTCCTGCAGTTCAGCCCGTACCGCGGGCCGACCTCGCTCGACACGCTCTTCGACATCTTCGACAGCCTGCCCGCGAAGATCGGGATGACCCCGATCATGCGCCCCTTCGTGGTGAAGACGGCGACGCGCGATGGGACCCCGGTGATCAGCGCCATGGTGATGATCGCGGAGTCGCACATCACGCTGCACATCTTCCCCGACAGCGAAGAGGCGTTCTTCGATCTCTTCAGCTGCAAGTTCTTCGACGTGGAGCCGGTCGTGCGCGTGCTCGCGGAGCAGTTCGGCGGCAACGTGACCGACCAGGTGCTCGTCCCGCGCGGCCAGCGCTACCTGCAGCTCCGGACCGAGCGCCCGCACGTGATGAGCCACGTGAACCAGTGGCTCGCGGCCTCGCACCCCGGCGTCTACGCGCGCATGCCGGGCGACGGGGGCCCGCTCGGGCCGAAGAGCTCGAAGGGCTGAGGTCGAGGCGCGCCGCCGCCGGCGGCGCGGCCTTCACGAACGCCGAGACAGAAGGGCCGAGCTCGCGCGCGGCGCCGCCGGCGGCGCCGCGCTCACAGGTACCTGTAGTTCGACCTCGTGTACTCGCCCAGCCACGGGGCGTCGAGGAGCGCAAAGGAGCTCTCCTCGGGCCCGGCCCATCGGAGGATCCCGATGCACCCTGGGTTGAGCCGGTGCGGCTTCAGAAAGCTGACGGCGTTGAGCTGGTAGCTCTGCGTGTCGCCGGTCGCGGCGAGCGGCTGTCCCGGCTCGTGGTAATGCCCGGCGAAATGATACCTCGGCCGGAGATCGCGGAGCAGATCGAGCACGTCGCGTGAGCCGCCGTCGTCATAGCGGGGGTGGATGGCGGCGGCGGCGCCGTGCGGCGGCTCGTGCGAGAGGAGCACGTCGATGCGCTCCCCGCGGGAGCGAAGCTTGCGGACCTCGGCCGCTGTGTAGTGCTCCGAGACGGGATCCCGGCCGGGCCGCCCGCCGTCGGAGATGCCGCCCAGCCCGCCGATCGTGATCCGGTGCGGGCCGCGGCCGAAGGTGAACCGGCCGCCGTTCGGGAGATAGAGGATCTTCTCGCGCGCGTCGACAGGCACCGGCGCGTCGGACCCGGCGCCCGCCTCGTCGAGGAACTCGAAGTCTTCGTGATTGCCCCTGATGAACACCGTATCAGCGGCTATCCGTCGATCCGCCGGCGCGTCGGGCCCGAAGAACGCGTCGGGCTCCGGGCCGCCCTCGTGATAGACGGCGAACCCCAGCTCGTCGGGGTCGCTCTCCGCGAACCGCTTCGTGGCGCGGTCGAGCCGGAACGGGGGAGGGAACGCGCCGAGATCGCCGACCTGGAGGATCAGATCGAGCGCGCGGCCGGTCTCCCGCTGCCAGCGCCCGAGCAGCCGATAGGCGAGCGTGAGGTGGCCGTGAACATCGCCGAGCACGGCGATCTCGAGGGGGGCGTCCGGCGTCATGAGGGCGCGGAGCATAGCGCCGCGTGCGCCGGCCGGCATCGGGGACTCCCGCATCGAGCCGGTCGAGCAGCAGCACTGCATTGCTGTTCGTCGACGCGCACCGCGATTGCCCGCGCGCGGCGGGCGCGGACTCGATGGAGCGATCGGTGCGCTCCTGTGCGCTCATCTGCCGACACGAGCGCCTGTGCGACGTCCGTCCATGTCGCCAGGAGACCCGGTTGTGATGGCTTGAAATCGACGCGGTCCCGCGCGGTGCGGTCAGCGGCGTCGAGGTGATGGATGAGGGGCGGAAGAGCGCGTGTTCCTCTTGCGGAGTCAATGGATGAGGCGTACTGATCTATGACGCGAGTTTCGGCTGGAGCTGACAGACACACCGGCTCGGGCCTCTTCAAGAAGGAGTAGCAGAGGTATGCCCCTGCACACGGGACAGATGGTGACCCCTGCGCTGCGGCTCGTTCGCATCCTGCGGCGGGGCGGGATGGGGAGCATCTGGGTCGCCGATCGCCTGCCGCTCAAATCGCAGGTGGCCGTCAAGTTCATGTCGCCCGAGCTCGCGGACGACGCGGGGTACGTGGAGCGGTTCCGGCGGGAGGCGGTCGCCGCGGCCCAGATCACGAGCCCGCACGTCACGCAGGTCCTCGATCATGGGCTGACCGCCGAGGGCATGCCGTACATCGCGATGGAGCTGCTCCGCGGCGAGGACCTCAGGGCCCGCATCCGGCGCCTTGGGAGGCTGCCGCTCGGCGAGGTGGCCCGCATCGTGGCGCAGACGGCGAAGGCGCTCGGGCAGGCGCACCGGCTCGGCATCGTCCACCGGGACATCAAGCCGGACAACCTGTTCCTGACCGAGGTGGACGGCGAGACCTTCGTCAAGGTGCTCGACTTCGGTATCGCCCGGCGAGCCCGGGACATGCGCGTCACCTCGACGGGGAGCGTCGTCGGGACGCCGCTCTACATGAGCCCGGAGCAGCTCACCTGCTCGAAGGATCTCGATCTCCGCGCGGACCTCTGGGCGCTCGGCGTCGTCGCCTACCACGCGATCACCGGGCGAGTCCCGTTCTTCGCGGAGACGATCGTCGGGCTCACGCTCACCGTGCACGCCGGCCAGTTCACGCCGCCGAGCGCGCTCCGGCCCGAGGCGCCGCCGGCGCTCGACGACTGGATGCGGCGGGCGTTGCAGCTCGACCCGAACGCGCGCTTCGGGTCCGCCAGGGAGATGGCCGAGGCGCTGGAGCGGGCGCTCTCGTCGCGCCGGAGGAGCGCCGGGCCGCAGGGCACGGCGACCCAGGACACGGGCGCGGAGGCCCCGGTGCAGGCGCCTGTCGCGAGCGCGCAGGACACAGCGGTCACCCTGCGCCACCCCGCGCCGGCGCGGCTGCCGATGCCGCTCGCGGACACCGATCCGTGCGAGGGCGACGCCCCCGAGCGCACGACGACGGTGATGATGACGACCTCGAGCCGCAAGAAGAAGCGGCCTGCGGCGCGGATCGCCACGGTCGCCGCCCTCGGCGCCATGCTCGCCGGCGCCGGCGTGTACATGGCGGCCCGGCACGTCGCGACAAGCACCGAAGGCGCCGCGCTCGCCGCCGACAGCGCCGCGCTCGCCGCCGTCGCCGTCGCCACCCGCAGCGCCGGCTTGCCGGGCACCGCCGAGGCGACGCTCCTCGCCAGCGTCGTGGACGCGCCGCGGCCGCTGCTCGCGCCGGGGCCCCCGGAGCCGGCCGAGATCCCCGCGACACGGCCCGATCCGGCGCCGTCGACCGAGAAGGCGCGGCCGGCCCCGAAGAAGCCGACAGCGCGCCCCACGCGCTCCCCCGGGCGGACCAAGCCCGCCCCGTCGGCCGGAAGGGTCACCCGGCGCATCAAGCCCTTTCCTCGTCACGACATCGCCATGCACCGGTGAGGCCGCCTCGGCCTTCTCCGGCGCACGACGTCCGCCTACGGCGGTGATGCGCGCCCCGGCATGGCCGGTATGCCTCTCGCCGACGTCACGCCTCCGCGGCCCAGCCCTCAGCGTTGCGTCGCCGCGCGCAGGGCCTCCGCGGTCGCCTGATCCGCGGGGAAGAACGACTCGACAGCGAGCTCGGACAGGGTGACGTCGACCGGCGTGCCGAAGACCATCGTCGTGCTGAGGAAGCTCAGGGTGCGGTCCTCCGCCCGGAGCCGGAGCGGCACGGCGATGACAGCGGCGCTGGGCTCGCGCGCGGGCTCCGGGCGCCGCGCCCCTCCCGGCGCCGGCGACGGATAGCCGCTGAGCTCCTTGAGGAGCTTCACGAGGACGGGGTCGGCGCTCACCTCGATCTGGCGGCGCAGGCGGGCGAGGAGGTGAGCGCGCCACTCGGGCGCGTTCTCGATGCGCGGCGCGAGGCCGTCGGGGTGGAGGCTCAGGCGCAGCACGTTGATCGGCGGGCGGAGGAGGGGAGGGGCGGCGCCGACGAGGAGCGGGGCGACGGCTGTGTTCGCGGCGACGAGGGTCCAGTGCCTGTCGATGGCGAGCGCCGGATACGGCGCGTGGCCGGCGAGCACGAGATCGATCGCCTTGCGCGCCGCCGTGAGCGCGGGATCGTCGAGGCTGCGCTCGGGATAGAGCGGCGCATACCCCGCCGCCACGAGGAGCTGGTTGCGGTCGCGCAAGGGCACGTCGAGGCGCTCCGCCAGGTGGAGCACCATCTCGCGGCTCGGCTGCGCGCGGCCGGTCTCCAGGAAGCTCAGGTGGCGCGTCGAGATGTCGGCCTCGCACGCGAGGTCGAGCTGGGTCATGCGGCGTCGCTGGCGCCACTCGCGCAGGAGTCCCCCGACAGGCGGGTGTGACGTCATCATCGCGCGACGACCTTACCACGCCGGGAAGAGCGACCCATTACCTGGGAGGTAATCGACCCCATGCCCGAGGCCACCCAGGATGGGGCATGCGTCAGGGGCGCTGCGGACAGCCGGCGCGAACTCCGCGTCGGCCCTCCCGATCAGGCCCAATCCACCCAGGGGCGATGAGCCCCTGAATGCAACGAAAGGAGCCCACCATGTCGTTCCTGTCCTCTCCTCTCTTCCTTCGCCGCGCCCTCCTCGCCGACGCCATCGTCAGCGGCGCGACGGGCCTCCTGATGCTCGCGGGCGCGGCGCCCCTCGCCGGCGTCGTCGGCCTGCCGGAGGCGCTGCTCCGGTGGTCCGGAGCGAGCCTGTTGCCGTTCGCGGCGATCGTCGCGTGGCTCGGCACGCGCGAGCGTCCGGCGCGGGCCGCCGTCCTCGCCGTCGTCGTCGCGAACGCGCTCTGGGTGATCGACAGCGTGCTCCTCCTGGCGCTCGGCTGGGTCGAGCCGACGGCGCTCGGCTACGCGTTCGTCGCGGCGCAGGCGCTCGTCGTCGCGCTCTTCGCCGAGGCGCAGGCGCTCGGGCTGCGCCGGGCGCGGATGGCCGCCTGAGGGGCGACGGGGCGAGCACGTGGGCAAGCTCGTTGTCGCTGTCGGCTGAGGACGCGGGTCGTCCCGCGGCGCACTACCCCTGCTCGGCCGCCAGGGCGGCCTGGACCGTCGGGCGGGCGCCGACGCGCTCCCTGTACCGGACGAGGGCGGGCCAGCGATCGAGCTCGATGCCCGCGAACTTCGTCCAGGTGAGCACGGTGAAGAGGTACGCGTCCGCCACCGTGAACTGGTCGCCCATCAGGAACGCCGCGCCCTCGAGGCGCGGAGCAACGTAATCGAGGCGGCGGCTGATCGCTTCCCTGGCCGCGCTCTTCTGCTCGTCCGAGGTCCTCGGCTTGAACAGGGGGGCGAACTGCTTGTGCAGCTCGGTGCTGATGAAGCTCAGCCACTCCTGGAGACGGTAGCGGCCGAGGGTGCCGGCCGGCGGCGCGAGCCCCGACTCGGGCTTCTGGTCGGCGATGTACTGGACGATCACCGGCCCCTCGGTGAGCACCTCGCCGCTCTCGAGCTCGAGCGCGGGGACATAGCCCTTCGGGTTGATCTGGTTGAAATCGGCGCCCGACTTCGTCTGCTTCGTGCCGAGGTGGACCTGCTCGAGGTCGAACTCCAGGCCCGCCTCGCGCAGCACGATGTGGGGAGAGAGCGAACAGGCACCAGGACTGAAATAGAGCTTCATCATGACCTCCAGGGACGCTCGGGAGGGGACCTTCCCCGAGAGCGCGGCGTCCGTCAAGGCGTGTCCGGTGGCGGCGGGCGCCGCGCCGGCGAGGGGGCCGGCGGGCTCTACGAGGCGCCCGCGCTCGCCAGCACGCCGGCGCGCACGCTCGAGGGGGCGCCCTGGCGCTCGCCTCGCGCGCGGCGAGCGCGTATTCGGCGCGCGACGCCTCGATGTGCGTGCGGACCCTCTGCTTCGTCCGCCATGCGCCGGAGACCGAGCGGACGAAGCACCGGTGAGCGGCGCCGAAGTCGATGCGCGGCGCGGCGAGCGGCGCGTCCGGGGAGCTCCGCAAATCCTCGGCAGCGATGGCCGGTGACGATCCGTCAGGTGATGAGAGAGGGGGCTCAGGAGATCTCTCACGGCGGCGATGATGCCGCGCGGGTCAGCGGGGCGGCCTTGCGCTGTCGTGCGGGGCCGTGTCGCTCAGCGGGTCGGCGTAGACTCCCGGCGTGGAGTCCGGGATGAGCGTCGCGCCGACCGCGTGCGCGTAGAAGCCGGCGGGGCCGACGCCGCCGATGATGCCGTACGCATACCCCATCTGCGCGAGCCCGTGCAGGGAGGCGAGCAGCAGGGCGTGGCCGACGCCCTTGCCCCGCTCGTGATCGGCCACGCCGGTGGGGCCGAAGAAGCCGCGGCGGGTGCACTCGTAGGCGGAGAAGCCGATCACCTCGCCTCCGCGGATCGCCAGGTACACGCTGACGGGCTTGTTCGTGTATCCGACGCTGATCTCGTCGGCCCACGCCGTCGTGAAGTGCCGCTCGACGAACCGCCGGACGGGCGTGATCTCGTACGGCGCCGCCCGCCGCACCACGACGGAGCTCCGCCGCATGGCCTCGATCACGGGGTCGAGCGGCGGCAGCTTGAGCAAATTGACGAGCATGTCGGCCATCGGTCCTCCCGGGCAAGGGCTGGCGCGCCCCGGAAGCGGGCCGCGCTCCGAAGGGATGTCGTACCAGGGCGCGGGGACCGGCCGCTACTTCAACGTGTCGGGATCGACGCCGAGCTCCCGGAGCTTCTCCGCCAGCCGCGCTGCCCGCTGCTCCGCGGACTCGGCCCGCTGCTCCGCGGACTCGGCCCGCTGCTCCGCGGACTCGGCCCGCTGCTCCGCGGACTCGGCCCGCTGGGCGAGCTCCAGGCCAGCCGGCACGAGCTCTCCCGCGGGGGTGAAGAAGCGGAGCTGCCCTTTCTCCACGCCCAGGAAGAGCCCGAGCTGCGCGCTCCAGAGGCGGCCCGAGGCGTCGGGGGAGAGCGGTTGATACTGCCCGTCGACGAGGTGGAAACCCGAGAGCTCGAGCGTCGCAGGATCGAACCAGAAGTAGTCCGGCGTCCGGAAGACGTCCTGGTAAGTCCGCTTCTTCAGGCCGCGATCGACGCGGGCGGTGCTCTCCGAGAGCACCTCCACGATCACGTTCGGATACCGGCCGTCCTCCTCCCACACGACCCAGCTCTTGCGCGGTCTCCGCTCGGTGCCGAGCACGACGAAGAAATCCGGACCCCGGAAATGCTCCGATTTGAGCTGACGAGGGCTGAAGTAGATCGTCAGATTGCCCGCCGCGAAATAGTCAGTCCGCTCCTTCCAGAAGAGCTCCAGGCTCTCGAGCAGCAGGAGCATCTGGACGAGATGCTGATAGCTCTCCATGGGCGGCTCGTTGCTGTACAGATCGCCCGGCGGGGCGACGACGCTCGGGTCGACGATCTCCGCCGGCATCGCGAAGGCGAGGGACGTCATGCCTCCAGCTTGCCGGAGGATGCAGGCCGCAGCAAGGTCCGGGGCGCATCTCGCCATGCCCGATCGGGTTTACGGATCCCGGCAGCGTTCCTTTCGAGATCCGACGTTCGGCCAGGTCCCCGCCAGTCGCCCGACGTTCGTCGCCAGCCTCGCAGCGTTCGTCGCCGCCGCACGCCGCCGTCCGGACTCGCCGTTCAGCGCGGCGGCGCGCCCGGCGCTCCAGTCCCCGTCCACGCCTGCCCGGCCAGCAGCAGCCTCGCCTCGGGCGCGCTCCAGTCGCGCGCGCCCGTGAACCGGAGCGCCAGGCTGCCGTCCGGGCGCACGAGGAACGTGTCGGGGAGCGTGGAGACCCCGAGCCGCCGCGCGAGCGCGGGCGAGCCGGCCAGCACGACCTCGGGCGGCACGTCGCCGTCGAAGAAGGCGCGCACGACGTCCCAGCTCTCGTCGACGCTCACGGCCACGAGCTGGAGCTGCCCGCCCCGCTGGAGCTCCCGGCCCAGATCGAGCAGGGCGGGGAGCTCGGCGCGGCACGGCGCGCACCAGGTCGCCCAGACGTGGAGCAGCACGGCCCGCCCGCGCAGCGAGCGCAGGCGCAGCGCGCTCCCGTCCGGCCGCGCGAGCGCCTCGTCGGGCGCGGGCTCGGCGCCGGAGAGCTGCTCGTGCTCGAACGGACGCCCCGGCCGCTCCGCCGCGCGCCCGTGCTCCACGGCCCAGTAGAGGCCCACGGCCAGCGCCTGGAGGAGCATCAGGACGCCCGCGGCGCCGCCGAACGCGCGGAGGCGAGGAGGCACGCGCACGGCCTACTCCGCCGCCGGGGGCAAGGCCGCAGCGGAGCGCGGCGCGGCCCCGGCGTCGCCCGGCGCCCCGGCCTCCGCCTCGGGCTCCTCCCCGCGCCGGCCGCCCGCCAGGCTGTAGAGCACCGGCAGGACCAGCAGCGTGAGCAGCGTCGACGAGATCACGCCGCCGATCACGACCGTCGCGAGCGGGCGCTGCACCTCGGCGCCGACGCCGGTGCTCCACGCCATCGGCACGAAGCCGAGGGACGCGACGAGCGCCGTCATCAGGACAGGGCGCAGGCGCCGCTCGGCCGCGAGCTCGATCGCCCGGCGCGCCGGGACGCCCGCGGCGACGAGCTGCCTCACGGTGGAGACGAGCACCATGTCCCCGAGCACCGCGACGCCCGACAGCGCCACGAACCCGACGCCCGCCGAGATGCTGAACGGAAGGCCGCGCAACCACAGCGCGACGACCCCGCCGATCGCGGCGAACGGGACGCCGGTGAACACGCGGACCGCATCGACGAGCCGCCCGTACGTGAGGTAGAGCAGGACCAGGATCAACCCCAGCGCGACAGGCACCACGACGAGGAGGCGCGCCTCCGCCCGCTCGAGGTGCTCGAACTGCCCGCCGAAGCGGACGTAATAGCCGGGCGGCAGATCGACGTCGCGCTCGATCCTCGCCCTGGCCTCGTCCACGTAGCTGCCCACGTCGCGGCCGCGCACGTTGGCCTGCACCACGATGCGGCGCTTCGCCCACTCCCGCTGGATCGCGGCGGGGCCCTCGACAGTGCGGATCTTCGTGAGCCGCGCGAGCGGGATGCGCTCGCCGCCGGCCGCCGCGACGAGGATGCGGCCGATCGAGGCAGGGTCCTCGCGGTAGCGATCGTCGATGCGCAGCGCCACGGGGTACCGGCGCTCGCCCTCCTGGATCTCCCCCACCTCGCGGCCGCCGAGCGCCTCGACGACCTCGAGCACGTCCGCGGTCGCGATGCCGTGCCGGGCGATGGCGTCGCGGTCGACCTCGATCTCGAGGACCGGCTGCCCGGTGATCTGCTCGGTCACAACGTCCGCGGCGCCCGGGATCTTCTTGAGCGCCGCCTCGATCTCGCGCGCCTTCTGCTTCAGCGTGTCGAGGTCGTCGCCGAACAGCTTCACCCCGAGGTCGGACCGGATCCCGGCCGTCATCTCGTTGAGCCTGAGCTCGATCGGCTGCGTGTAGAGGACGCGCATCCCCGGCAGCCCCGCGAGCTCCGCCTCCATCGCCTGAACGAGCTCGTCCTGCGTGGCCGCGCGCTTCCAGCGCTCCCGCGGCCGGAGCGTGATGAACACGTCGGAGACCTCGAGCCCCATCGGGTCGGTCGCCACCTCGGCCGTGCCCGTGCGGGTCCAGACGCGCTCGACCTCGTCCGGGAACCGCTCGATCAGGACCCGCTCGATCTGCGTGCCGTAGCGGATCGACTCGCCCACCGAGACGCCCGAGAGCCGCACCGTGTTGGCGACGATCGTCCCCTCGCGCAGCCGCGGCACGAACTCCGCGCCGAGCCGGGTCGCGAGGAAGGCCGCGTTCGCGAGCAGCAGCGCGGCGCCGGCGAGCACCGCCCACCGGAAGCGGAGCGCGCCCCGGAGCACGGGCATGTACGCCCTCCCGAGGAGCCGCACGACGGCGCCCTCGCGCGCGCTCGCGCGGCGCGGCAGGAGCAGGCTCGCGAGCGCCGGCATCAGCGTGATCGACAGGATCATCGAGCCGAGGAGCGCGAAGATCACGGTGAGCGCCATCGGCCGGAACAGCTTCCCCTCCGCCCCCTCGAGGGCGAGGATCGGCAGGTAGACGATCATGATGATGAGCTCGCCGAGCATCGTCGGCTTGCGGACCTCGATCGACGCGTCGCGCACCACGTCCGCGGCGCTCCGGCCGGCGCGGTCCTCCGAGAGCCGCCGGACCGAGTTCTCGACCATGATCACCGAGCTGTCGACGATGAGGCCGAAGTCGATCGCGCCGAGGCTCATCAGGCTCCCGGCCACGCCCGCGCGCAGCATGAGGCTGCCGGCGAAGAGCATCGACAGCGGGATCGCCGACGCCACGATGAGCCCCGCGCGCAGGTTGCCGAGGAAGGCGAAGAGCACCGCGACGACGAGGAGCGCGCCCTCGAGCAGGTTCCGCTTCACCGTGGCGAGCACCCTGTCGATGAGCTCGGTGCGGTCGTAGACGATCGCGACGTCGACCCCGGCCGGCAGGCTCTTCTCGACCTCGTCGAGGCGCGCCTTGAGCCGCGTCGTGACGTCGTGGCTGTTCTCGCCCATCAGCAGGAAGCCGAGCCCGAGCACGACCTCGCCCTGGCCGTCCGCGGTCACCGCGCCCCGCCGGATCTCGCGCCCCTCGACCACGCGGGCCACGTCGCGGATCCGGATCGGCGCGCCGGCCCTGGCGGCGACAACGATCTCCTCGATGTCGCGCGCGCGGGTGGCGATGCCGATCCCCTGGATGAGCAGCGTCTCCCCGGCCTGGTCGAGGTTGCCCCCGCCCACGTTGGCGTTGTTGCGCTGGAGCGCCTCGACGAGGTCGCCCAGCGCCAGCCCGCGCGCCGTGAGCTCCGCCGGATCGACGAGCACCTGGATCTGCCGCTCGTCGCCGCCCCAGGCGTTGACCTCGGCGACGCCGCGCACCGACCGGAGCTGCGGCGCGATGACCCAGTCGTGGATCGCGCGGAGCTCGCTCAGCGGCTTGCCCTTGCCCGTGACCACGTAGTGGAGCACCTCGCCGAGCCCCGTGGCGACCGGGCCGAGCCGCGGGCGCTCGACGCCCGGCGGCAGCGCCACGCCTTGCACCCGCTCCAGGACCACCTGGCGCGCCAGGTAGATGTCGGTGTCGTCCTCGAAGCGGACCGTCACCTGGGAGAAGCCGAAGCGCGACAGCGAGCGGACCTCCTCGAGCCCCGGCAGGCCCGAGATCGCCTGCTCCAGGGGCGCCGTGATCTGCCGCTCGATCTCGACCGGCGAGAGGGCGGGCGCGACGGCGTTGATCTGCACCTGCACCGGCGTCGTGTCGGGGAACGCGTCGATCGGCAGGCGGCGGAACGACCAGATCCCCGCGAGCGCGAGGCCGATCGCGGCGAGGATGACGGCGAACCGGTGGCGCAGCGACCACGTGATGACGGCGTTCAGCATGGCCGCGCCTCAGTCCTCGCCGCAGCAGCCGGCGCCGATGCTCTCCTTGAGGGTCTCTGTCTTCAGCAGGAAGCTCCCCTCGGTCGCGACCTCCTCGCCGGGGCGCACGCCCTTGACCACCTCGACGAGGTCGCCCTCGGCGGCCCCGATCTCGACGCGCCGCGCCTCGAACTGGTCGTCCGCGAGCCGCACGAACACGAGCGTCGCCGTCCTCGCGCGCTGGACCGCGGCGCGCGGCACCATGACCGCGGCGCGCGCGGGGGCGAGGATGCGCGCCCGGCCGAACATGTTGGCCCGCAGCGCGCCGCCCGGGTTCGCGAGCGGCACGCGCGCCCTGGCGGTGCGCGTCGCCGGATCGATGGCCGGCGACACGTAGGTGATCTCCCCCTCGAGCCTCCGCCCCTCGAGGCCGTCGACCTCGATGACGACCGGCATCTTCGGCGACACGGCCGGGAGCTCGGTCTCGGGGACGTCGAGCTCGGCCCACATGCTCGAGACGTCGACCACCTCGAACAGGGTCTCCTCGACGCCGACGAGCCTGCCCACCGTCGCGCGCCGCTGGGTCACCACGCCCGCGAGCGGGGTCGCGAGCGTGTAGCCGCTGCCCCCGCCGGCGCTCGCGCCCACGACGGCGAGCGAGGCGGCGAGCGAGGCGCGCTCGGCGCGCGCTGCGTCGAGCTCCTGCTGCGCGGCGAGGACGCTCCTGCGCGAGGCGAGCCCTTCCTTCTCGAGCTGCTCCTCGCGCCGCAGGTTCTCCTCGGCGGCCCTCGACCGCGAGAGCGCGCCGGCGAGCCGCGAGCGATCGGCGCCCACGTCGGCGCTGTCGATGACCGCGAGCGGCGCGCCCTTCTTGACCTCGGAGCCCACGTCCACGAAGAGCTTCTGGACGACGCCCGGGGCGCGGGCGTTGATCTCGGCGACCTTGAGCGCGTCGTAGACGATCCTGGCTGTCGCGGGGATCCCGCCGCCGCCTTGCCGCTCGACGGCCTTCGCCGTGAGGATGCCGGCGAGCCGGGCCGTGTCCCTGGTCCTGAGCTTGACCTTGGTCCCGTCGGCCGGCGCCTCGTCGCGGGTCACGTCTGCGGCCGGCTTGCCGCCGCGCTCGGGGTGGCAGATCGGGCAGATCGACTCCGGAAGCTCGTGCTCCTTGCACCAGTCGCCCCGGGCCTGGAAGACCGGGGCGAGCCGCGGGTTGCACTTCGTGCAGAGCGCCTCGAGCACGCCGTGCTCCTTGCACACGGCGCCCTCCGCGCTCGGCCCGGCCGCGGGCCTCGCGCCGGCCTTCTCGTGCTCCTGGTCGGCCCTGTCGGCCTCGCGGCGCCCGCAGCCCGGGAGGGCGGCGAGGAGCACCAGCACGAGGGCGCGAACGTGGACGGCGTGGACGTGCATGCGGCCGGCCATGTCAGCTTTCCTTCGGCGGTCTCACGATCTTCAGGTCGGGGTTGCACTTCAGGCACTGCGACTCGGGCAGCCCGTGCTCCGCGCACCAGTCGCCGGTGGCCTTGAAGGCCGGGACCAGCTCCGGGTTGCAGCGGCTGCACTGCGACTCCGGCACCTGATGCTCGCCGCACCAGTCGTCGTGGGAGCCCGGCTTCACGTCGCTCGGCGCGTGCGCCGCGTTCGCCGGGGCCTGCGCGGCCGCGGCCGGCTGGGGATCGGGCGCGGCCTTCTCCGCGCTCGGCGCCTCCCTGGAGCACGCCGCGCCGCCGAGGGCCAGGGCGCCGATCACGAGCGAGATGAGGTGAATCTTCATGTGTTTCTCCGTCCTTGTCCTTCGTGCTCCCAGGTCGCACCGACCGTGACGAGCGAGCTGTGCCTTGATGTCTCGCGCGCGGCGCCGTGGGCCATCTCGCCCCGGCTGCGCGTGGTCCGCAGTCCGGGCGTCCGGGGCGCGGTCCCACCTCGGGCCGCGCGGCGGCGCTGCCGCGCCTCGCTTTCGACGTCGGACCACGTGCCGGCGGAGCGTACCACGGGCGCTCGAGCGCGCGAGCGCCGCGGGCCTCGCGCTTCCTGGTAGGTCGGCGCATGCGGGCCGCGCTCCTGTTCCTCGCCGCGGGTCTCCTGGAGATCGGCGGCGGGTACCTCGTCTGGCTCTGGCTGCGCGACCAGCGCCATGTGCTCCTCGGCGTCGCCGGGTTCGTCGCGCTCGCGGCCTACGGCGTCATCCCCACGATGCAGGCGGCAGAGCACACGTTCGGCCGCGTCTACGCCGCGTACGGCGCCGTGTTCATCGCGCTCTCCATGCTGTGGGGCTGGGGCATCGACAGGAAGGTCCCCGATCGTCGGGACTGGATCGGGGCGGCGATCTGCCTTGTCGGCGCGGCCATCATGCTGTGGCCCCGCGCGCCGCAGCGCTAGCGCGCGAGCTCGGCCCGACTGACCCGTTGCAGCGTACTGCCGTGATCGCCTCGCTCACGAGCGAGCCGAGCAAAGCCGCGCCGTCGCCCTCGACGACAGGCGCCGTCCCGGTCGCTGATGCGGTGATGGACCGCGGCTCAGGTCGTCCGCGCTCGACAAGAGCCCGCCGTGGGTGGCAGTGAACCAGGGTAATTCCCTCGAGTGGGCGATTTGATCTCGAGAATCGAAAATTATTTCTGCGACCGAGATCTGTCTCCGTCGCCCGTTGCGCCCTGGCACCTTGGCGTTAAATTCTTCTCCAGATGTGCTCCTCGCCCGGCGCCTCGAGCGACGCCCGCCCGGGACACCGCCACCTGCCTGATAGCCTGGATTTCTGAATGAATTCATGTACATGACGGCCTGGTCAACGGACGATCCAGCGGGCGTTGCGGCGTATCGAATTCAGGTGAGGCTTAACCAGTTCAGCTCCACGGGCGGACGGCGCGTGCAGGGGCTTGGGTCCATGTCGGATATTGCGCCACCAGCCATCACACGATAACTGCCGTTGTTGTGAGTTCGTAATAGTCAGGGCATCGCGCAAAATGCACGATTGTCTTGGCCGACAACACGATTGTCTTGACCGGCAAGGCGAGCTGGAACAAGAATTACCTTCGTCGCGGTGCCTGATCGCGCACCGAACGAGCCTACCCGCTCAGCGCATCTCGTGATTGAGATTCACCGGCACGACGATGGCCACGGGGCCATCCCTCCGGGGCAAGCATCGCGCGGCGAGCGCTCCCGGTCGACGCAGGGCCAGCGTAGAGCTGCAGACAGTTAGATTTTTATTAGCTCACTTAACGAGGAGAATCACATGGGATTCGCATCCAGGCGTGTCTTGCTTGCCGCCGGGACGGGCCTTCTCGCCGTCTCCTGCGTCGGCGTCGCGGACGAGTACGAGAGCGAAGAGGGCGGCGTGCTCGAGAGCGCCGTCATGATCGATCCGGGCGCGACCTACACGCTCGTCGGCCGGCAGAGCAACAAGTGCGTGGAGATCCGGGGCGGGAACGCGGTGATCGCCGCCTGCACCAGCGGCGCGAGGCAACAGCAGTTCCGCGCCGAGGACGCCGGCGGCGGATACTTCCGGATCAAGAGCGTGGACGGCAACACCTGCCTCGGGGTCAGCGGCTCGTCGACAGCGAACGGCGCCGCCATCGTCCCGTCCGCCTGCACCTCCGGCGCGAACCAGCAGTTCCAGTTCGTCGATGTCGCCTCCGGCGTCCAGCGGATCAACGTCCGGAGCAGCGGCAAGGTGCTCGACGTCACGGGCCGGTCGACGGCGGACGGCGCCCGCCTCCAGCAGTGGGGCTGGGCGAACGGCGACAACCAGAAGTTCTCGCTCAGGGCCGTGAGCGGCGGCTCGAGCAGCAGCACCACGACCACCACGACCACCACGACCACCACCACCACGGCAACGACAACGACGAGCAGCTCCAGCAGCGGCACGGGCGGTGCGGGGGGCGCCGGCGGCGCGGGCGGCGCGGGCGGCGGCGGCGGCTCCGGGGGCTTCACCGGCGAGGGCGAGGTGGGGGTCGCCCCGCCTGGAGGGTGCGGGCTCGGCTACAGCCAGCTCCCGGACGGCAAGGGGGGCCTGAACGTCGAGGCCGTCTGCCTCCCGAGCGACTTCAACATGGCCACGTCGCTCGAGGCCTTCAAGACGACTGTCTACCCGATCCTGACCGCCAACTGCTCGGGCTGCCACGGCTCGGCGGGCAAGGCCCAGTCGCCCATGCACGCCGACGCCGATCCGGCGCTGGCGCACCAGTACGCGCTCACGCGCGTGAACTTCAGGAAGCCCGCGGACTCGAAGCTCGTCGTTCGGATGGGCATCGACCGGCACAACTGCTTCGGGTCGAGCTGCAGGGACGCGAACACGCAGATGCTCAACGCCGTCACGGCGTGGGCCAACGCCGTCGCGCCGACCCTGCCGGCGACCCCGCGCCCCGTCGCGGCGGCCGAGAAGGTCACCGAGGACCAGGTCAGGGCGTGGATCGCGACGGACAAGGCCACCGTCGCCGCGGCCGACGCGGAGTTCATCAAGTACGCCTCGCTGCACGAGCTCCACAACAAGGGCGTCAGCGCGGAGGAGATGAACGTTGCCCGCGTGGGGCTGTCGAAGGCCCTGAACTCGGTCGCGCGCTGGGCCCCGCGGGTCGTGAACCCGGTGGACATCAACGGCAAGGGCATTGTCTACCGCTTCGATACCCGCGATTACTGGGGCTACAACAAGGGCGTCACGAAGCTCCACTTCGGCGGGTCGGACGACGACGTCTTCTTCGGGAGGACGACGGTCAACTACCTCGGTGAGCCGGTCGGCTCCGACGTGACCTTCAGGGAGCGGTACCGGTACACAGCCGAGGTCCAGCGGGACCCGAGCTTCGCGAAGCTTGTCTGGGGGCGCGTCCTCGCCGGCAACGTGGAGGGCGCCACGGACAGCGCGGTGCTGCCGAAGAACACCAACGGCTTCAAGGCGGACTACATCGAGGCGAGCCAGCTCGTTTACACGCTGACCCGCCCGGACGTGTACAACGCCATCATGGCGATCCCGTGGTACGCGCAGGACCTCGAGGCCGAGATCGGCGTCATCCGGGATCAGGGGATGAAGTCGTACGAGTACATGCTCACGAAGCAGGCCATCACGGTCGATTCCCGCATGTACTACCGGGCGCGGACGAAGACCGGCGGGTTCTACTGGAAGACGTGGGACGTCTTCACCGGTCAGCTCGACGGTGGCGTGAACACGATCGAGCAGGCGTACGAGACCGGTCAGATCCGGTTCCCCTTCTGGGCGCACCCCGTCCCGAAGTTCATCAGCGGGACGGGCCTCGGCGGCTCGGCGAACAACTACAGCTTCATCGCGACCCTGGCGCAGCCCCAGGGCACGGAGCCGGAGGGGTGCGATGGGCAGCCGAGCTACGGCGGCAGCGGCTTCCTGAACTGCCGCTACTACACCGGGACCGACGGGCTCCAGCAGTCGGCGGAGGAGGCCATCTGGAACCTGCCGAACGGCCTGCAGGGGTACGCCCTGTGGGGCGGCTTCAACCAGCGCCGCGTCGACGCCTTCGTCAACATCGTGCGTGATCCGCGCATCGCCCGGGACGCCTCGGACGCGGCGATCAACAGCCTGGTGGGCTTCGCCAGCCCGGACCGCCGCCTGAACGTCGGCAGCTCGTGCATCGGTTGCCACGCGGACGGCATGAACCGCGGCACCAACGATCTGCGCGACTGGCTGGACGCCGGCGGCTCGCGCCTGCCGAAGGGCGAGCACGGGGTCGACGGGTGGATCGACGACCCGGCGGTCGTGGCGCAGGTCAAGGAGCTGTACCCGCCCTCGACCGTGATGCGGCCGCGGATGGAGGACGACCGCAGGATCTTCCTGTCGGCGATGGCGCAGATCAAGCAGGGGATGATCCTCGGCACGGACAAGAACGTGTACGTGGAGCCGACGATCTGGACCATCGAGTGGGCGCAGAGCTTCTACAGGTACCCGACGACCCGCTCGAACTAGCCTCCACCTGACGAACGTCGCGCGCCCGAGCCCAGGGACCGCGAGCGCCCCCCGCGCTCGGCCCTGGGCTCGGGCCGTTTCCTGGCCCGCCACGCCGCGCTGCGCGCCGCGCGCCCGCTACAGCGTCAGCACAGCCTCGATCCTGTGGCGCGTCGCTTGCTCGTAATCGTAAGCAAAGCCGAGCAGGCGGGCCTCGCTCCACAGCGGGCCGACGAAGATCAGGCCGAAGGGGGCGCCGCTGCTGTACTGACCGGCGGGCACGACGACCCCGGGCAACCCGGCGATGTTGATCGCCGACTCCGTTGTCGCGGCGTAGGTCGCGCTGCTGAACAGCTCGGGGACCTCCTCGTACGTCTGCGGAAACGCGAGGCCATCCAGGTCGTGCGCCGTCATCACGGCGTCGAAGAGGCTCAGGTACTGGCCTCGCAAGGCCCAGAAGGCGGACAGATCGGGCAGAACCTCGGGGTGCAGCAGCGAGTCCGCCAGCACGGGGAGCGCGCCGGCGTACCAGGACAGCGGACCGCCGTCCGGCTGGAACGGCGAGATCCCTGTGATGAGCGTCAGCTCATCGATCGTGCCGACAACGTCTCCGTTGAACGTCAGCCCCTCGAGGTAGCTCTGGAAGTCGTGGGCAGCGGACTCGGTGCCTCGGAAATCGTAGGGCTCGCCGGGCAAGGCCAGCTCGGCGAAGCCGCTCCCGGCGAACGGATCCTCGACGACTGTCGCGCCCTGGATCTCGAGCTCCTCGATGGTCCTCTCGTAGAGAGCCTGCGTCTCCGGCGACAGGTCGCTGAGGCGCCACCCCGGGCCATACAGCCCGATCCGCTTGCCGCGGAGGGCGTTCCGGCTCAGCTCGCTCGTGTATCCATGGCGGGGCAGGTGCCCGTTGGAAGCGCTCGTCTTGGGATCTTCCGGGCTGTACCCGGCGAGGACGTCCATCACGAGGGCGGCGTCGAGGACTGTCCTCGCGATGGGCCCTGCCACGTCCCTCGTGCTGCCCGCGAGCGGCACGATGCCCGTCGTCGGGACGAGGGCGAACGTCGGCTTGACGCCGACGAGGCTCTGCGCGCCCGCCGGGTTCTGGATGGAGCCCCCCGTCTCCTCCGCGAGGCCCAGCACCGCGAAGTTCGCGGCCACCGCCGTCGCCGTCCCGCTGCTGCTCGCCCCCGGCGCCAGGTCCCTGTCCACGGCGTTGTAGGTGGGGCCTGCCCAGCTGCTGTTCGCGCGGGTGCCGTCGTCGCTGAACGCCGGGATATTGGTCTTCCCGAGGATGATGGCGCCCGCTTCGATCAGCCGCTCGACGACGACGGCGTTCTTGATCGGGAACAGATCGACGCCGCCCGCCGCGGAGCTGAGGGGCGCCCAGCCCGACGTCGACGGCGATCCGACGAAGTCCATCGACTCCTTGATGACCACGGGGATCCCCGCCAGCGGGCCGAGCCGCTCGCCCCTCCTTCGCCGCCTGTCGATCGAGCGCGCCTCTTCGAGCGCATCGGGGGTCAGGAACGTGAAGGCGTTGTAGGACGCCTCGTACTGGTCGATCCTGTCGAGGTACGCCTGCGTCAACGCCTCTGCGGTGTAACGCCTGGTCATGTAAGCCCACCTGATCTCCGCGATCGTGAGCTCTGTGACGTCGATGTCGGAAGCGTCGATAGGGCCAGCCGCAGCATGGCTCGTCCCGGGGAGCCCCAGGGCAGCTCCAAGGCAGATTGCCGCGGCCCATTCGATGAATGGACGGGTGCTCTTCATGATGGATCACTCCCTCTTGCGTCACGCTCACGCCAGGACGCAAGTCGTGTGTCGATGGATGGACTCTGCGCCACGATCGGGCCGATCGGCGATCGGCGATCGGATGGGGAGGTGGCGCGCGGGCAGCGTCGTCTCCCCCGTGGAGGCGACGCGGCGGGCACAGGGCCCGAATACCCGGGGCCGGCAGCTCGGTCAAGGAGGCGCCACTCCGCCTCGGCGCGCCAAGCAGCTTTCAGGCGCCAGCGTTCTGGCGACGCAGATCGGATGTCCTGGAACGCGGTATCGGTATGCCGCGATCGTGTCGTCGCCGTGAACCCACCGTGGCGTGTCCCCGGGGCGTCACACGAGGCTCACCGTGCCTGGAGAGGCCTCATCGCGGCAGGCGCGACGACCGCCATGCCCCTGAGCATCGCTCTCGGTGCTGGAAGGGCGGTCGAACCGCTCCCTGAGCATCGCTCTCGACCTGGAAGGGCGGTCGAACCGCCCCCGGAGCGCCGATCTCGGCCCTGGCGAGGCGGCCGGACCGCCTCCGGAGCGCCGGGCGCGCCGGAGCGCCCGGGAAGGCCAGGCGCCGTCGCCAGGGGCAGGGTGAGTGAAGGGGCGCGTTTCGAGGCGAAGTAGGTTAGAGTGCGCGCCATGCCTGATTTTGCCAAGCTCGCCGCCGCGTGCACGATGGCCCGCGGCCTCGCCATGGACGCCGTCCACGCCTGCTCGTCCGGTCACCTCGGCCTGCCGCTCGGGGCCGCCGAGATCGGGGCCGTCCTCTATGGCGACCTCCTCCGCCACGATCCGAGCGAACCGCACTGGCTGAACCGCGACCGCTTCGTCCTGTCCGCCGGCCACGGCAGCATGTTCCTGTACGGCTGGCTGCACCTCGCGGGGTACCCGGTGTCCATCGACGACATCCGCCGCTTCCGGCAATGGGAGTCGAAGACGCCCGGCCACCCCGAGTACCACTACACCGAGGGCGTGGAGGCGACGACGGGCCCGCTCGGGCAGGGCGTGGGCAACGCGGTGGGGCACGCGGTGGCCGCCAAGATGCTGGCCGCCCGCTACAACACCAAGGAGCACACGATCTTCGACCTCAAGGTCTACTGCCTCGCCGGCGACGGCTGCCTCCAGGAGGGCGTGGCCGCCGAGGCGGCCTCGTTCGCCGGGCACTTCAAGCTCGACAACCTGATCGTCATCTACGACGCCAACGACGTCACCCTCGACGCGATGGCCGCGAAGACCCAGAGCGAGGACACCGGCAAGCGCTTCGAGGCCTACGGCTTCGAGGTGCTCCGCGTCGAGCAGGGCAACGACCTCGAGGCCGTGCACAAGGTGCTCAGCCAGGCGCGCGCGTCGAAGAGCGGCAAGCCCAAGTTCGTCATCGTCCACACCCTGATCGGCAAGGGGATCCCCGAGGTCGCCGGCACCCAGAAGGCGCACGGCGAGGGCGGCGCGAAGTTCGTGGACCAGGCGCGCAAGGCCCTGGGGCTGCCCCCGGAGCACTTCTACGTGAGCGAGGAGGTCAAGCAGTTCTTCGCGAAGCGCAAGGAGGAGCTCGGCAAGGCGCGCGGGGCGTGGGAGTCGACCTTCCAGGCGTGGCGCGAGAAGAACCCGGAGCTCGCCCGGCAGCTCGAGGACGGCACCTCGAGGAAGGTGCCCGCGGACCTCGACGCGCGCGTCCCCGCCTTCGCGGAAGGCACCAAGGTCGCGACGCGCAAGGCCGGCGAGACCGTGCTGCAGGCCGTCGCCGAGGCGGTGCCCGCGCTCATCGGGTCGAGCGCCGATCTCTACGGCTCGACGTTCAACTACATCGCGTCGAGCACCGACTTCGATCCGGAGCACTGGGGCGGCCGCAACATCCGCGCCGGCATCCGCGAGCACGGTATGGGCGCGATCATGAACGGCATCGCCTACCACGGCGGCCTGCGCCCGAGCGGCGCGACGTTCCTCGTGTTCGCCGACTACCTGAGGCCGAGCATCCGCCTGGCCGCGCTGTCGCACCTGCCGGTGATCTACGTCTTCACGCACGACTCGGTGGGCGTGGGCGAGGACGGTCCGACGCACCAGCCCGTCGAGACCGTGACCGGGCTGCGCGCCATCATCGATCTCGACGTCATCCGGCCGGCCGACGCCGAGGAGACGGCCGGCGCGTGGATCGCCGCGCTGGAGCGCACCGACGGGCCGACCGTCCTCGCGCTCACGCGGCAGGCCGTGCCGTTCCTGCCGGGCGACGCCGCCGTCAAGCGCGAGGGCGTCCGGCGCGGCGCCTACGTGCTGGTCAAGGAGACGGCGGCGCTCGAGACCATCCTGATCGCGACGGGCAGCGAGGTGCAGCACGCGGTCGCGGCCGCGAAGCAGCTCGGCGGCGGAGTCCGCGTCGTCTCGATGCCCTGCGTCGAGCGGTTCCTGCGCCAGGACCGAGGCTACCGCGAGGCCGTGCTGCCCGCCGCCTGTACCCGCCGCGTGTCCATCGAGGCCGGCGTCACCCTCGGCTGGCACCAGTGGGTGGGGTCGAAGGGGATCGCGCTCGGGATCGATCGGTACGGGACGAGCGCGCCCGGCGACATGGTGATGGACCGGCTGGGCATGAATCCTCAGGCGGTCATCCAGGCCGTGCAGGACCTCGTGCCGTGAGGGGGTGAAGGGGGACGGCTTCGCGAGCGCGCCTCGGAGCTCGTCAATCCGTCCCCCGTCGCCCGTCTTTCGTCCCCCGTCTTTCGTCTTTCGTCTTTCGTCTTTCGTCTTTCGTCTCCCGTGCGCCTCTTCGTGCGCGTGCGCGTGCTCGTGCTCGTGCTCGGTCGTGCCGTCCGCGACACTCTCCCGATGACGGGAGATCGGGATGGATCGAGAACGCGCACGCGCACGAGCACGCCAGACGAGGACGTGGGCCGGGGGACGGGAGACGGGAGACGGGAGACGGGAGACGGGGGGGGGCGGCGAACGACGCGAGACAAACAACGCGAGATACCCAATAAGCTCCCCCTCGGCCCCCATGCGCTGCCCCCTCTGCACCTCCCCCCTCGCCTACCTCCACGGCCACGCCGCCTGCGTGAACAGCCGCTGCCCCATGTTCGGCGCCAACCAGGCCGAGTGCTGCAGCGGCGAAACCGCGGAGAGCTGTCCTGCCGCGGCCGACGACGGCCCCGCGCCGCGGTCACCCGGCGGGATCCCGGGACGACGCGCTCAGTGACGCGCGCCCCCTGCCCAACGAGACCGCTGGACGCCGCTCCCCGCGGAGCTACAAGCCGCCCGTGCCGTCGGGCGACCTGATCTCTCAGCTCCTGGCCCTCTTCGCTGTGCTCGGGGTCGGCGTGCTGCTGAGGGCGCTCGGCCGCGGAGGCCAGGCCGACGCGGCCGCGCTGAACCGGCTCGTCATCGACGTCACCACGCCGGCGCTGATCGTCTCCGTGCTGCGCCGCTCCGGCATCGGCCACGGCGCGTGGGGCGCCGTCGCCGCCTCGACCCTCGCGCTCTTCACGTGCGCCCTCGCGGGCATCGCCGTCGCGCGCGCGCTCGGGCTCCCGCGCGCCGCGCAGGGCGCCGCCGGGCTCGTCGGCAGCTTCTCCAACACCGGGTTCCTCGGCGTCCCCGTCGTGCTCGCCCTCTACGGGCCCGCGGGCGGCGCGGCGGGGACGGCGATCCTCGTCGACAGCATCGTCACGACGCTGATGCTCTGGACCTTCGGCGTCGCGCTCGCCGCGCGCATGGGCGCGGACGGCGACGCGCGCGGCGACGCGGGCGCGCGCGGCCTGCTCAGGGTGCTCCTGCACCCCAACGTGCTCTCGATCGCCGCCGGCCTCGCGCTCCACGCCCTGCCGATCCCCCTGCCGACGTGGGTGGAACGCGCCATCGACGCGCTCGGGAGCGCGACCCCGACGCTCGTCTTCCTCGCCCTCGGCCTGAGCCTCGACCTGCGCTCGCTTCGCGGCCGCGTGCGCCCGCTCGCCGCCGTCGCCTCGGTGAAGCTGCTCCTCGCCCCCGCTGTCGCGCTCGTCGCCGGGGTCGCGCTCGGCCTCGAGCGGCCCGTGTCCGAGGTGGCGGTGCTGCAGTCCGCCATGCCGACGTCGATGGTGTCCGTGATCGTCGCCGCGCGGTACGGCTGCGACGGCCAGTTCGCCGCGGCCACCGCTGTCGTCACGACGCTCGGCGCGCTGGCGACGCTCCCGATGGTGGTCGAGGTGCTGCGCCGGATCGTCCCCTAACGGCCCGCGGCGCGCGGGCGGCCCGACCCAGGTCGCGGTGATCCGGATGGCGAGCGCGAGGAGGGGGGAGAGCGCGGCCGGTGAACCGAGCGTCCAGGCCCTTGCGTCGGCGCTGGCCGGCGCGCATGGTCGATGAATGAGCGTCGAAGCGAAGCGGCTCGTCCTGGCCGCGAACGAGGCGTTTTACGAGGCGTTCCGCGCCGGGGATCACCAGGCGATGTGCCGGCTGTGGGCCGAGCAGGCGCCCGTGGCCTGCGCTCATCCCGGCATGCAGGCGATCTCGGGGCGCGCCAGCGTGCTCGAGAGCTGGAGCCAGATCCTGCGCAGCGCCCCGTCCGCGCGCATGCGCTGCGAGGGCGCCGTGGCGCGCCTGTTCGGCGACTTCGCCTTCGTCACGTGCCTCGAGGCCAACGGCGACGCGCCTGCTCACCTGTGCGCGACGAACATCTTCGTCCTCGAGGACGGGCAATGGAAGATGGTCCACCACCATGCGGGTCCGCTCGCCGCGCCGCCGCCGGGGCGGCGGCCCCCGGGTGGCTCACGGCTGATGAACTGACGGCCCGGCGCCCCCGGCCACGCGACGAGCGGCGCCGGCCAGCGCCGCGCTCACGCCCCTACCTGATAGACGCGCTGGTACCCCGCCTCGACGTCCGTGATCGTGACCTCGACGATCCCGTGCGGCGTGATCGCGTACTGCTCCTCGATCAGCGGCCCCTCGCCGCCCATGCGCTCCACGGTCACGGCGGCGAGCTCGGCGGCGCGGTCCCGGAGCTTCCTGTCGAAGGGGAACACGACCTCGCTGAAGGCCGTGATGTCGCCGTGGGGCACGCCGAGCCGGTCGAGCGAGGCGCACTCGACGAAGCGGTAGCGGCCCACGTTGTGCGCCGCCCGGTACACGCGGCGCGAGACCACCGGCGCCTCCTGGCTCGAGGGGACGCGCGCCTCGCGGTCGAAGATCGGATCGAAGACAACCTCGTCGCCGCCGCTGCTCTCCCGGAACACCCCGAAGTGGCGCGACAGCCGGTCGGAGAGCTCGAAGCCCGCGTCCTCGTCGACGGCGATGGCGAGGCCCATCGCGATCGCCGCCGAGGGGTAGGGGGACCGATGCACGCGCCGCCCGAAGCGCTCGCGCAGCGTCCGCGCGACGACGGGCAGCGAGCTCGCGCCGCCGACGACGTAGATCCCCGCGATGTCGGCGAGCGCCTCGCCTGCGCCGGCGTCGAGGCGCGCGATCACCGGCTGCATCGCGGTGATCGTCGCCTCCACGAGCGGCACGCACCGGTCGTAGAAGTCGGACGCCGAGATCGTCACCTCGTGGGCGGGCGCCAGCTCGCCGAGGCACGCCTCCAGGTCGATCACGATCCGCCGGGAGTTCGGGTTGAGGCGCTCCTTGGCCTCGCGGCACTGGTCGGCGAGCGCCGCGAGCGCGCGCGCCGGCAGGTCCTCGCGCTCCAGCTTGGCCGCCTCGAGCGCCCTCGCGACGAGCGCGTCGTCGAAGTCGTCGCCGCCGAGGTGGTTCAGCCCGGCCGTCGCGACGGCGTCGTGGCTGCGCCCGGTCATGTGGACCAGCGACGCGTCGAACGTCCCGCCCCCGAGGTCGTACACGATGATGTGCTCGCGCTTCGAGGTGATCGTGCTGCGGTGGCGGTGCGTGTACTCGAAGCCGGCGGCCGAGGGCTCGTTCAGGAGCGCGATGACCTCGAAGCCGGCGCGGCGGAAGGCGTCGAGCGTCACGAAGCGCTGCGTCCCGTGGGCGTTCGCCGGGGTCGCCACCACGCAGATGAGCCGCCCGTCGTCGTCCGTCTTCTTCGGCCGGTTCGACCTTTGCAGCACGGCGTCGCGGAGCGACCGCAGGAACAGCGTCAGGAGGTCGAGCACGCGGAGCTTCGTGCTGCCGATCTCGACCTCGAAGTCGGGCGACGCGCGGGGGCCCGAGAGCACGCGCTTGAACGACCGGAGCACGGTCCACTCCGGGTCCGAGGCGACAGCGAGCGCGTCGAAGCCGAACCGGAGCTCCCCCTGCCGCTCGGCCGCCACGGAGGGGTAGAAGTCCACGGTGTCCCCCGCCGCGTCCTGGAAGCTGATGACGGGGTAGTTCCCGCGGTCGCAGCACGCGACAACGGTCCGCGTGGTTCCGAAATCGATCCCGAGGCGCACGGTGGGGTTCCTCCGGCGCGCATGCTGCCACATCCGGCCGCCCGCGGTGAAACTCCGCGGCCGGGCGCAGGGCCGGCGCGCTTTTCCGAGCGCCCACCCGCTGCGCCCTCGATCAGCGAGGGGCGCTCATCTCCGCGCCCGCGGCCTCTTCGCCGCGTTCGAGCCCGCCGCGATCTTCTCCGGCGCCGAGCTCGCGCCGGCGCGCGGCGCGTCACGCTTCTTCCGCTTCTCGCCCGGCACCTTCCCGATGCGCGGGTCGCCCGCCTCGATGAGCGCGCAGGCCCTCAGCGCGGCCTCCTCGAAGTCGGGCGCGTCGGCCGGGAGCACCTGCCAGCCCGTCACGGCCTTCCCGAGCACCTCGATGCTCCGCATGCTCGGGAGGTCCCGGCGCAGGGCAGCGTGGTGCTCCTCGGTCGTGGCCAGCCAGACGCCGTTGTCGGGTCCGGGCTTGTCGCGCAGGGCGAGGACGATCTTCTCTCCCACGTAGACGGCCAGGCAGCCGAACAGCGGCCGCGTCTCGGGGCCGAGCGGCGCGAGCGCCTCGAGCACGAACTCGTGCGGGACCGGCTTTCGCTTCCTGGCGGCGAACACCTCGTCCGCCGGCGGCGCGAGGCGCCCGCTCCTGCTGCGCGTTGTCATGGCGCGGGCCGCTCTCCTCAGCGCTTGAGCCAGTGGCCGTACGGCGGCGGGAGCACGCCTGTCGGCTGCTCCACGCCGAGCTTCTTCGCCGCGTGGTAGGCCCAGTGCGGGTCGTCCAGCATGGCGTGCCCCAGCACGATGAGGTCCGCCTGGCCCTCCTTCAGCGCCGCCTCGGCCTGCTCGGGCTCGTTGATGAACCACCCGCCGGCGACAGGCACGCCCGCCTCCTTGCGGACGCGCCCGGCGTACGGGAGCAGGAAGCCAGGGCCCCACGGGATCTTCGAGACATCGGGGACGACGAACCCGTGGCTCGCGTCGAGGAGGTCGAGGCCGGAGGCCTTGAGCCGCCTCGTCAGCTCGATCGACGCGTCGACAGTGATGCCGCCGTCCACCCAGTCCGTGATCGACAGGCGGACGGTCAGCGGCAGGCGCTCCGGCCATACATCGCGCACGGCCTCGAACGTCTCGACGAGGAAGCGGATCCGGTTCTCGAACGATCCGCCGTACTCGTCGGTGCGCGCGTTCGAGAGCGGCGAGTAGAAGCTGTGCGCCAGGTAGCCGTGCGCGTAGTGCAGCTCGAGCCACTCGTAGCCTGCCTCGAGGGCCCGCCGCGCGGCGGCGACGAAATTGCCCTTCACGCGCGCGATATCGGCCTTCGTCATCTCCCTCGGCACCTGAGGGAGCTTGTCGCCGAAGGCCTTCGCCGAGGGAGCCAGCGTCTCCCACGCGCCCTCCTGCGGCGTCAGGTGATCATCGCCCTCCCACGGCCGGTTGGCGCTCGCCTTTCTCCCCGCGTGCGCGAGCTGGATCCCCGGGACCGCGCCCTGCTCCTTGACGAACGCGACGATCCGCCGGAGCGGCTCGATCTGCCCGTCCTCCCAGAGGCCGGCGTCCCGTGGGCTGATGCGCCCCTCCGGGGAGACAGCCGTCGCCTCGGCGATGACGAGCCCGGCTCCGCCCCGCGCCATCGAGCCCAGGTGAACAATGTGCCAGTCGGTGGCATGCCCGTTCACGGAGGAATACTGGCACATGGGAGAGACGACAACGCGGTTGCGCAGCGTCACGTCCTTCAAGCGAAAGGGCTCGAACAACCTTGCCACGAAGACCTCCTTGCGGATGCGGGCGCAGCTTCGCACGCCCGGGCGCGCGGGGGCAAGCGGAGGCGCCCTCCGCCGGCCCCCTCCGGGCATGTTCGCCCCTCGCCCGTCCTCGGTCTTGCAAGCGGTCTTGCGAGGGTCTTGCAGCCTCCCCGGCGCTGCCGGGCCGGACCCGGGATCCTCGCGCGTCGAGCGCCCGCCGGCGCCGCGCGAGGTCTCCCTCGAGCGGCGATCCCGCTACTGAACTGCGCCGATCTCGTCGAGGAACGTGTTGTAAGCGTCGAGCTTGCCCGACGGAACCACGTCGAGGCCGATGTCGACCCGGCTATCGCCGTCCATCAGCGGGGCAAGGACCTCCCTTGTCGCGTCGAGGCCGATGGTCTTGATGCTATAGAGGATGTAGGGCACGAGGTAACCCTCGTAGTACTGCCGCTGTGTGTGTGTGGCCTTGATGCGCCCCTCGCGCATGTAGGCGACGGTCTTTGGATCGAAGTCGAACGCGACGATGGGGACGCCCGGTATGCCTGCGGCGTCTGCGCCCATCACGCACCGGTACGAGATGTTGAACAGGCCGACCATACCGACGACGGGCGGGTCCGCGGCCTCGATCTGGCCCTTCATCGCGTCGACGTCGTAGGCCTCGTCGGCGAAGAAGGCGGCCTGGCTCACCAGGGGCGTGTAACCGGCTGCCTCGATCTCCTGCAGGGCTCCCTGCGTCCGAGCATACCCGTCGACCCAGTCTTCCGCGGTGGTGCCGTGGATCACCACCGTGCCTGGAGGCGGGGGCAGCATCGCGAGCAGGGTCTTCCCCGCCGTGGCTCCCGCAGACGTGTTGAGCAATCCGACGTAGAGCGAGCGCTTCGAGGTCGCCACGTCGGTGTCGAGCGTCACCACGTGGACCCCCTCGGCGACAGCATCGTCGACGGCGGCCGCGTTGACGTCGCCGTACGGCGAGACGCCGATCCCCTCGGCGCCACCCGCTACTGCCTGCGCGAGCTGCTGATTCTGGAGGTCCTGCGATGTCGTGGAATCGCCCGACTGGTCGGTGGGCCCGAGCACGTTCCCCGTCACATCGAGCTCCCCCATGGCCCGGCTCGCCCCCGTGGCGATCGGCTCGAAGAAGGTGTCGAGGTTCTTCAGCAGGACCACCATCTGCATCGGCTCGATCGTGCTCTCGTTGATCACGGCGATGAGACGATCGATCGTCGCCTCGAGCTCCACCGGAGTGAACTCGCTCTCCGGCGTCGGCGGCCGATCGATGCGTCCGACCTCCGTGCCCTCGTCGATGCTATCGCTCGACCCGCACGCCGCCGTCGTCAGCAGGAGCCCGAAGACCGCTGTCCGATATCGTCCAATCATCGTCATGAGAGCCCTCCTCGTCCGTGGTTCGCTCGATCGCGCGCGGCACCCCTCCGTCAGAGTCCCTCCTCCCGCGACATCGTTTTCGGGTGTGGCATGTGACGGACACCGAGGACAGGGCGCCGCGGGCGAGCGCGACGCCGAGCGCCGGGACGCAGCTCCCACGCGCAGCCCGGCTTCCCTACAGCACAGGCGTCGTCCACCATGCGCGAGCCAGGCATCATCCAACGGAAGCGATACAGAGCGCCAGGCGTCCCGGAGTCCATGCTCGATCCATCGTGTTACGAGGTCGAGGATCGAGCTGTCAAGAGGTAGGGGGCAATCGACGAGGAGCGGCAACGGGCCGAGAAGGAAATCAGGCTGTTGATGTGGTTCGTCACACGGCGGCCGGCGTTCGCTCCTGGGGAGCGCGCTCTCTCGCCGTGGATCGCGGTCTTCCAGCAGCCGAGCCGGGGGCGGGCCTGGGCGGCGTCGCGCCAGGGTGCGTCGGCGAGGGCGCCAGCAGCCGTTGCTCAGTTTGCGGTCACGACAACCTCTGAGCCATCATACGCGACCACTTGATCTGCAGCGGCGGTGACATCGACGCCGGCGCCATGGTCGGATCCTACCCATACGATCCTGAACGTTCTGCTGGCCGGCATTCCGCGATAGCTTCCCGTCCTTGCGCCGATGGTCAACTTCTTGGCAGACTCGTCCCACGTGAGTGGAATGGTCGAGTATTGACCGTCCTCGTAGCTATAGCTGTCGCCCTCGTCCTCGTACATGGTGAAGGACCCGTCTTGACCTGCGTAGATCCGGATCTCCACCGGGTCGATGCTCTGCGTCGCATACTGAATCCCGGGACCCATGGGGACGATCGAGCCCGCCTTGACGAAGAGCGGGATCTCGCTCAGCGGCGCGGGCACCGAAGCCGTACGCCCGCCGTCTGTCGTCGAGCCTGTCCAGAAATCGTACCAGGTCCCCGCGGGGAGATAGACGGAGCGGCTGGTGGCGCCCGCGGTGGTCACCGGATTGACAAGGAAGGCAGGGCCGAACAGGAACTGGTCCTTGATGTTGAACACCTTCTCGTCGACGGGGTAGTCGAACACCAGATGCCGCATCATGGTGTATCCTTCGCTGGTCACCTTCCACGCCAATGAGTAGATGTACGGCATCAGCCGGTAGCGCAGGTTGTCGATCTTGAGGAGATTGGCCTTGGTGGCGGCGCTCCAGCTGTTGCTGTACAGCTCCCTCGAGCCGCCTCCGTGGATCCGGAAGATCGGGGAGAAGGCGCCATACTGAAACCAGCGGGTAAAGAGCTCATTGTTCGCGCTGGTGGTCCAGTCCACGTTGTGGCCCCAGTACCCGCCGATATCCGTGGTCCAGTAGGGCATCCCCGCGAGCGAGAAATTGAGCCCCGCGGGGATCTGCCTGGTATAGGTGGGAAAGTCGCTGTTGATGTCCCCCGACCAGCACGTCGTGGCATACCGCTGTTGCCCGGCGAAGGCGCTGCGGCTGAGGACGTAGACTCGCTTCTCCTTCGGGCCGGTCGTACGCCAGTGCTCGTACAACCCCTGGGCGTGTCCCAGGGGATAAGCGTTCACGTACAGCGCCCCCTTGCCGAGCGCGGTGTCAGCCGACCGCACGTCGACGCGGTCCGGATAGCCTTGAGGTTCGGTATTGTCGGCCCAGATGCCGTCCCAGCCGTGCGCCCCCAGAAGGCGATCGTGGATCTGCTGGTACACCAGAGCTCTGGCGGCGGGGTTGAGCGTGTCATAGAAATGGTGCGTGCCGCCGCTGGCGAACAGCGCTCCGATCTCGTCGAGCGCTTTGTAGTTGTCCATCTCTCCCGCCTTCCTCTCCGTGTTCACGCGCTGGTACAACGGCCAGATCGATATCATCGTGTGAACGTTGGCCTTGTGCATCTCGTCGATGAGGGCTGCTGGATCTGGATAGCGGCCTTGATCCATGAAGTGGGAGCCCCACGCGTGGGGAGTCCAGTAGTCCCAGTCTTGAACGATGCAGTCGACCGGGATGTTGTTGTTGCGGTAGCCGTCCTTGACCCTCAGCAGCTCGGCCTGGCTGCCGTACTTGTCCTTCGACTGGAAGAGCCCGTAGGCCCACTTCGGGAACAACGGGGCCGCGCCGGTCGCGGTGCGATACTGGGCCACGACCTGGTCGATGCTCGGGCCATAGAAGAAGTAATAATCCACCATCTCGCCGGCTTCGGACGCGTAGCTGTACTTGGTGTCGTTGGACTCGGTCCCGTCGAAGTTGGAGGCGGAATAGTTGTCCCAGAAGACGCCGTAGCCCCTGTTGGATACCAGCATCGGGACGTTGATCTCGGTGTTGGCGTTGAGGATGCGCCGGGTCGTCCCTTTTCGATTCATCACGCCGTCCTGGTGCTGGCCGAGACCAAACAACGCTTCGTCGGCGGGTGAGTTGAAGACCGTCTCGACGCGGTTCGTGCTGACCCCCTCGACGGTCACGGGGGTCAAGGTCTTGCTGTCCTCCGACAGGATGACGTCATCGTTCAAGTCGGCGTAGGTGACCAGGCCGCTGGTCGTGTCGACGCTGGCCTTCAAGCGTGAGGTGGTGATGGTCACGGTCCCCGAGCTCTCCGTCACGCAAAAGCTCGGTGTGCCCCACTTGTTGTTGACAGACAGAGACGTCTTGTCAGGGAGCGAAGGACCAGCGGCGTACTGGACCCTGATGATGCTCTCGTTGCAGACCTCCAGCTTCAGAAGGCCGGCTTCCAGGTTGAAGGTGACGCCGGTGGCGTCGGCAGCATAGAGCCCGGTCTCTGGAGGCGCAGGCGGGCACTCCAGCTGGTCGCCGCCTCCCTGGCCTCCCGTACCGCCGCCGCCGCCGCCGCCGCCGGCCGCGCCGGATCCATCGCCTCCCACCCCGGTCGTGCCAACGGCGCTGGTCGCCGTGTCGCTGTCGCTGGCACCCGGACCGGGGTCGGACCCGCCCGAGCATGCGCCGCCCAGCGGCAAGAGGCCGACCATGGCCGCGTAAAGTGTACGTTTGATTGATGTTTGCATGATTCCTCGCGGGCAACGGAGTTCAGAGCAGCTCTCACGAAATTCAACAACTTGCGCCAACGACGGGAGCGCGGGCATGGCTCCATGCGATCGGGCAGGGGGCTGTTTCAGCCTGAATACGGCGTGGGCAGGCCACGCCATTCGGCGAACAAGCGTCGTTTGTCGTGTCCTCTGGCGGATCACCCTGCCAGAACGCCGAGCAACGTCGATCAGGCGTCGCCCCCGCGACGACCGAGCGATGGGAGCCGGTGCCGGGATCGACAAAAACCGATCCGATGACGAGGGCCTCGGTGCGCATGCCGCGACCCGAACGTGGCGAGATAGGCGGATACTTTCGGCCGAATTGTGAACGTTCACATTGTCAACGTCAACGCCAATCGACCGGCCCGCGGGTATCCTCGATCCCGAGGGGTGACAAGGCTGGCGGGGCTCCTCCAGAGCGCCGCATCGAACAGGTCGCGCAGGTACGCCTCGGGATCGAGCTGGTGGAGTCGACACGAGGCTCGGGCGGATCGCTCCGGCAGGTGGAGGCGGTTCCGCGTGGCCTGGAACAATGTGTCGCGTGCGTGCGTGAGAGCTGGTTCGACGGCGAGCCGTTCACGAGCCTTCTGGTGTGTCCTTATATCTCCCCGAGCAGCATTCAGAACGGGTGCAACTTTTCGATGAATGCCGACACGGTAGCGGGGGAGGACCATCCGCCCCCTGCGCCGACCGCTTCCGAGCCGACTGCGTCGCCGCGCCGCGCGTCTTCGATGGCCCAGTGACGAGCGCCTCCACGATCGAGCTGGGCCCCTGGTCGAGCCGCCGGAACGCGTCAATCGCGTCAAAACACGTGGAGTCGATCCAGCTTGACATGAGTAATGTGAACGTTCACATTCGGTCGTGACGGGGGCGCTTCGTGCGTCCGTGCGCTTGTGCGGCTGTGCGTCCGTGCGCTTGTGCGGCTGTGCGTCCGTGCGGCTGTGCGGCTGTGCGGCTGTGCGTTCGTAGGATCACGGTGGATACCGTCGGCTCCAGGTCCCCGCAAATTGACCATTGGTCATGACTCACGCGCCAGAGAAGAGGTCAGGGATGCGTTCGAAGAGGATAGGGATGCGTTGGCTCGGCTGTCCTGCGTTCGCCGCCCTGATCGCGGCGTGCTCCGGCGGCGGTCCCGGCGCGACGCCGGAAGGGAATGACGGCGGCGGCTCCGGCGACACCTCGACCGTTGTGACGGGCAGCGGCGGCGCAGCGCCGATGCCGGTGACAGGAGCCACGAGCAGCAGCTCCACGGCCAGCAGCTCCACGGCCAGCAGCTCCACGAGCGGCTCGGGCGGAGACGCCACGGCCGGCAGCGGCGGCTCGGGCGAGGTCGATCCGGACATGATCACCGCCCCGGAAGGCAAGATCCCGAACATGCCGATGCCGGCGAGCAAGGTCAACCTGCCGCGTCAGAGCTGGCGAGACGGCCTTGTGTCGCCGACGCTCGAGAAGGACCACCACCAGAACCAGCCGATCGTCGTCAACGGCTATGTTCAAGGCGCCGGCAACGCCGAGATCGTCTTCTACGACATCGCCGATCCGGCCAATCCCAGGATGCTCTCGCGCATCCAGAGCCCTGGCTTCGATCCCAGGGGAGGGCCCAAGGGCGTTGGCGAGGCGGAGTCGCACCAGACCTCGCTCGCGCGCTACGGCAACAAGTTCTACCAGGTCACCACCTCGGGCACCGGCGTCGACATCTGGGACGTCACCGACGCCCGCGCGCCTCGTCACGTGACGCTCGTCCGGCTCCAGGGCATCAACTATGGCGACTTCACCGACTCCGTGTGGGGCATGTACTGGCAGGGCAGCGTCATCTACATCGGCGGCACCAACACGGGCCTGCACATCCTGGACGCAACGGATCCCGAGGACGTGCGGTTCGTAAAGAAGATCCCGATCTCGCAGTTCGGCGGCGTGAGCGCCGGTCCGCTGTGGGCCGTCGGCAATACGCTCGTCATCACGACGCCCAAGGACAACGGCGGCATCGCGACGATGGACATCAGCGACCCGATGAACCCTGTCGCGCTCGACTTCATCACCCCGAGCAAGAGCTACATCTGTGGGCTGTACGGCAAGCACGTCTACGTGCAGTCGCCGCTGCGCGTGTGGGACGTGCTGACCGATCCCACCGACATCGGCTCGGCCAATTCACCCCTCGCCACGCTGCCCGACTCGGCGTTCAGGGCCAAGGGCTACCCCGCCGGGTCCGAGTACGTGAGCTTCTCCGACGGCTACCTGTTCCTGGGTCACCTGCGGCCAGACGCCGGCGTCTCCAAGATCGACGTGCACGACATCCAGCGGATGTCGATCAAGAATCGAATCTGGGGCCGGCTGGAGTTCGAGAACGGCGACGACCAGTTCTCGATCGCTGTCGGCAGCCTGCTGGTGCTGGCCGACGACGAGCTGCCCTACCGCGGCATGGTCATCGCCGCGCACTCCACGGATCCGGACACAACGCCCCCGGCGGTGGACACTGTGTTGCCGAAGAACGGGGCGACGGGCGTGAGCAGGAAGTCGCGCGTCGGTCTCAGCCTCACCGACAACATCGAGCTCGCCACGATCCACCCGGGCAGCTTCATCGTCCGGCCGGTGGGCGGCGCGCCCTTGAAGGGCACGTTCGGCCTGTACATGGGCATCGTGAACTTCGACCCCGACGAGGACCTGACGCCGAACACAACCTACGAGGTCATCCTGCCGAAGGACGGCATGAAAGATCTCGTCGGCAACGGCATGGCGGCCGAGTTCAAGTCAACGTTCACGACCGGTCCCTGAGCCATGCGCTCGCTGCCGAAGCTCCTCGGCCTGCTCGGAGGCGTCTGCTGGGCGGCGGCCTGGCCGGCCGAGGCGCGCGCCGTCACGGCCAGCATCCCCGAGCGCGCGCCCTCGCTCACGGGCGAGGCCGTCACGTTCGACCTGACGATCGGCGACCCAGTCGGCCCCGTGCAGGTGCGCTGGGACATGGGGGACGAGACACGCACCGAGTTCACTGTCGGCGACGTGCAGCAGGTCCACACCTACGCCGCGCCGGGCCACTACCCGGTGCTGGCGACGGTCAAGGACGATGTCGGGTTCACCAGCGTCGCGTTCGTGCACACGGTGCACAGGCCGCTCGTCACGGGCAGCGCGGCGGGCTCGACCGATCTCGTCTACGACCAGCCGAACGCGAAGCTCTACACGGCCAACTACGAGAACGACAGCGTGAGCGTGCTCGACACGGGCACGCTGACAAGGCTCGCGGAGGTGCCGGTGGCGCGCGGCCCTGTCGGGCTCGCGCTCACGGCGCAAGGCAAGCTGTGGGTGCTGCACCGCGACGCGCACGCGCTCTCCATCATCGACACCGCGTCGCTGGCGGTGGAGCGCGAGGTCGCGCTGCCGTACGCGTCGCAGCCGATGGGCCTCGCGATCAGCCCGACAGGGGACGCCGCGTACGTGACGCTCATGGCCGTCGGCAAGCTGCTGAAGCTGGACGTGGCGAGCGGCGCCGTCGTGGCCGAGCTCGCGCTCGGCGGTACGCCGCGGGGCGTCTCGGTGTCGCACGACGGCGCGCAGGTCTACGTCACGCGCTTCATCTCCGAGGACAGCCATGGCGAGGTGACGCGCGTCGACGCGGCGACCTTCCAGGTGAGCACGCGCTTCGAGCTCGCTGCGGACACAACGACGGAGGACACGGATCAACAGGGGCGCGGCCTGCCGAACTACCTGTTCTCGGTGGGGCTCTCGCCCGACGGCTTGTTCGCGTGGGTGCCGGGCAAGAAGGACAACATCTTCCGTGGTCCGTTTCGCGATCAGCTCGCGCTCACCGACGACAACACGGTGCGGCCGCTCGTGGCGCTGCTGAACCTCGCGGAGGGCGCCGAGGACGTCGCGCGGCGCATCGATCTGGACGATCGCAACCTGCCCAACCAGGTCGTGTTCACGCCGCTCGGCGACTATGCGTTCGTCAGCGTGGCCGGCTCGGCCCTGGTGGAGGTCCGAGACGCCTACACGGGCGAGTTCGTGACAGCGCTGAAAGAGACGGGCTTTGCTCCGCGCGGCCTGGCTCTGACCGAGACCGACAAGCTGTTCGTGCACGCGTCGCTCAGCCGTACGGTGGCGGTCTATGACGTCGCCGACGTCGTCAGCTCGCACGACCTCATCACCAGGAAGCTGGCCGACATTCCGACCGTCGCCGCGGAGAAGCTCGACGCGGAGGTCCTGCGCGGAAAACAGCTGTTCTTCAACTCGGCGGACGTGCGCATGAGCGATCAGGGCTACATCAGCTGCGCTTCGTGTCACTTCGACGGCGCGGAGGACGGGCGAGTCTGGGACTTCGGCAGCGTGGGGGAGGGGCTCCGCAACACCGTCTCGCTTGTCGGACGGCGCGGCGCGGGCCACGGCAACGTCAACTGGAGCGGCAGCTTCGACGAGATCCAGGACTCCGACGACAACATCCGCGACCTGTTCGGCGGCAAGGGCTTCCTCGGCGCCGAGCAGCTCGCCACGGGGACCGTGGCCACGCCGCGCGGCGACAAGAAGGCCGGGCTGAGCCCGGAGCTCGATGCGCTGGCGGCGTTCCTCGGCTCGCTCGACACCTACAGCCCGAGCCCCTTCCGCAACGCCGACGGCTCGCTCACCGAGGACGGCGTCGCGGGCCGCGCCCTCTTCGAGCGCCTGGGTTGTAACTTCTGCCACACGGGTCCCGACGGGACCGACAGCGCGCGTGGGAAGCTGCACGACGTCGGCACAGTGAAGCCGTCCTCCGGGGCGCGCGCCGGTGAGCCGCTGTTCGGCATCGACACGCCGACGTTGAACGGCGTGTGGGAGACCGCGCCGTACTTGCACGACGGCTCCGCGCCGACGCTGCGTGACGTCCTCGTCACGGCCAATCCCGACGATCGCCACGCCTTCACCAGCGCGCTCAGCGAAGCCGAGCTCGGGCAGCTCATCGCCTACGTGCAGCAGCTGGACGGCTCCATCGACGCGGAGCCGAGCGAGGGAGACGGCGCGGTTCAGGAGCCGGACGACATCTCTGGCCTTCACTGCGGCGTGACGGGCGGGCCTCTCGACCGTCGCGCGCCGCTCCTGGCCTTCGCGCTCGTGGCCGGCTCGATGGCGCTCGGCGCGCGCCGCAGGAGGCCGTCGTGAGGCGCCTGCCGAGCCTGTGCCTGGCTTCGCTGCTGCTGGCGGCGTGCGTCGGCGAGATCGGCGAGAACGCCGCCACGGACGAGGCGGTGGTCGACTGGGACGCGCTGCCGCCCGTGAGCGCTCCCGACCCGGAGCTGTCGGCCCTGCCCAGGCGCGAGGCGCAGCACCGCGCGCTCTGCGCGACGCCGCGCGGCGACAGCTTCTGGCAGGCGGTGTGCGCCGCGCCGCGGCCGAACATCACCGACTTCGCCAGCTTGCTCCGGGTCGCGAAGCTCGACGAAGATCGCGCCTTCGCGCTCACAGGCAACTCCACGTCGCTGGTGAAGAGGGCCGTCTCCGCCGTCAATCCACGCCTCATCGTCTTCCCGCGTGTCACGGAGATGCGCGAAAAGCCGGCGGAGATGACAGCGGTCGGCTTCGTTCGCGGTGAGCCCTTCGTCGAGGTCGTGAGCCGCGACCTATCGACAGGTGACTACAACTTCTACCTGTTCACCTTCGAGCGGCAATGTGACTACGACGACAGCTGCGACCTCGCGAGCCTGCTCACCGAAGAGATAGAGCACGGCTGGACGGCGTTCAGCATTTACAGCGAGGATGACGTCGAGAATACGTCGCTCGACTGCCGCTCGTGCCACCAGCCCGACGGCCACGGCACGAAGAAGATCTTGCGCATGCAGGAGCTGGAGTTCCCCTGGCTGCACTGGTTCCCGCAGCGCTTCGTGCAGCGCACGGAGTCCGATCGGGTGCTCACGCCGCAGTTCCTGGAGGCCCACGCGCTCGACGCGCAGTACGGCGGTATCCCCATCGCGACGATCCAGAACGCCATCGACGAGGGCAGCGGCGCGCAGCTCGAGGCGCTGCTCGTCGCCGAGGGCCAGGCGGCGCAGCCGAACGCGTTCGACCCGCGCATCGAGGCAGAGGCCAGGGCCGGCTCGTCGAGCCCGACGTGGGAGCAGCAGTTCGCCGTGTCGCTGGCGGGTGATTCGATCCCTGTGCCTTACCCGTTCGTGGACGTGACGGATCCTGCGCTCCGCGCGGCGCGGACCACGTCCTACCTCGACGTGGTGAGGGGCGCGGCCCCGCGACAATCCCTTCTCGATCTGCGCGACATCTTCTCCGCAGACGCGAAGGTGAAGGTCGGCCTGGTGCCGCCGCCGGGGGCGAGCGGGCGCGCCGTGCTCACGCAGCTCTGCTCGCGCTGCCACGACGGCCGCGGGAACCCGGCGCTGAGCCGCGCCGCGTTCAACGTGAAGGACCTGGACGGCATGCCGCGCGACGTGAAGGACCGGGCCATCGCTCGCTTGCAGGAGCCCGCGACATCGCCGCTGCGCATGCCGCCCTGGCGCGCCGCGGACGCGCTGCCCCCCGCGGAGCTCGCCGCGGTCATCGAAGAGCTGAGCAAGTAGCGCTGTCATCCTGCGGTTGACTCCGGCACCGACTCCGAAAGGCTCCACCTGACAATGCTCACGAGCATCAAGACGAACTTCGCCACGTTGTGCCTGACGATGGCGCTCTCGCCGCTCGCGGCGTGCGCGTCGTCCTCCTCGACCACCGCGCCGTCGCCGGAGACGGCGGACGACACGAGCAAGGCGGCGGCCCCGCTGGCCGTGCCGGCGGTGCAGCGCGGCCCGATCCTCGACACGCACATCCATCTCTACCAGGTCACGCGGCCAGGCGGCGTCGTCTGGCCGGAGGCCAAGCAGAAGCCGATTTACCGCGACGTGCTGCCCGCGGAGTACGAGGCGATCGCGAAGCAGCATGGCATCATCGGCACCGGCGTCGTCGAGGCCAGCCCCGTCGTCGAGGACAACGTCAAGGTCCTCGAGATGACGAAGGGCAACGGCTTCTTCAAGTTCCTTGTCGCGCAGCTCGAGATCGGCTCGCCGAGCTTCAGCGCCGATCTGGCGCGCCTCGCCGCGGACCCGCGCGTGGTCGGCATCCGCGGGTTCCTCTGGAGCCCGGAGCTGACGCTCGACAAGAAGCAGCTCGCCTCGCTGGAGGAGCTCGCGGCCAAGGGCATGACGCTCGACATCATCAGCCGCGGCACCTTGAACCCGAAGGACAAGGTCGAGGCGCTCGCGACCGCGGTGCCCAGGCTCCGTATCATCATCGACCACCTGGCGGGCGCAAAAGGGGCGACGCCGGATCCGGCCTGGGTCGATGCGATGGATCGGCTGGGCAAGCACCCGAACCTCTACATCAAGTTCTCGTCCTTCTTCGACATGTACAACCCGGCCGCCACCGAGGACGATCCCTGGAAGGCGCCGACCGACGTCGCGGCGTACAAGCCGCACTTCGACGTGCTGATGAGAGCCTTCGGCGAAGACCGGCTGATCTGGGGCAGCAACTGGCCCGTTGTCGACATGGGTGGCAGCCTCGCTTCGGAGATCGAGATTGCCGAGCTCTACCTCAAGGAGTTCGGTCAGGAGGCGCGTGACAAGGTGATGTTCAAGAACGCACAGAAGTTCTATGCGCGTCATCCCTGAACAGGGGTGTCCCGAACGCCACGGCGGGGGCGGCTGCCGCCCCGCGCACGGCTCGTGAAGCAACGCCACGTCGCCTCGGCTCCTGCCAGTCGACGTGGCGCTGTGTCTTCTTGGTTGCAGGACGAAGCGGCCCCGGCTGCGGAGCGCGCCGTGGAAGCCGTGAGTGAACGAAGTCGCTCGGTGAGGCAATGAAACAATGAAAGCCCTGACGATCACGGGTCCGTCGGCTGCGCAGGTGACCCAGATCCGCGAGCCTGAGCCGGCGCACGACGAGGTGTTGATCCGCGTGCGACGGGTCGGTCTGTGCGGCTCCGACCTGAACACGTTCCTCGGCAAGAACCCGATGGTGACGTACCCTCGGGTGCTGGGTCACGAGGTGGCCGGCACGATCGTGGAGCTCGGCTCCGGCGTCGAGGCGGACTGGCGCGTCGGGACCGACGTCACGTTCACGCCGTACACGGCGTGCGGCGTGTGCCCCTCGTGCCGCGCGGGACGGCGCAACGCCTGCCGCGACAACAAGACCATGGGCGTGCAGCGCGACGGCGCGCTGACCGAGCTCGTGGCCGTGCCGTACCAGAAGCTCTTCACGTCACGGAAGTTGAGCCTCACCGAGCTCGCGCTTGTCGAGCCGTTCTCGGTCGGCTTTCACGCGGCGGCGCGGGGGCGCGTCGAGGCCGAGGAGACAGTCCTTGTGATGGGCTGCGGCGGCGTCGGGCTCGGGGCCATCGCCGGCGCGGTGAGCCGCGGCGCGCGCGTGATCGCGCTCGACACGCAGGACGAGAAGCTCGCGCTCGCCAGGGCGCTCGGCGCGCGCGAGGCGGTGCTCGCGAGCGCCGATGCACGCCAGCGCGTGATGGACATGACGAACGGCGACGGGCCGGACGTCGTGATCGAGGCCGTGGGCGCGACAGCGACGTACCGCAACGCCGTGGAGTGGGTGAAGTTCTGCGGTCGCGTCGTGTACATCGGGTACGGCAAAGAGCCGGTGAGCTACGAGACCAAGCTGTTCGTGATGAAGGAGCTCGACATCCTCGGCTCGCGCAACTGCCTGAGCGAGTTCTCGGACGTGATCGCCTTCTTCGAGCGGCGCACGTTCGACCCGAACATCCTGATTTCGAGCTCGATCCCCATCGAAGGCGTGCCCGACGCGCTCGCCGCCTGGGCTGGGTGCCCCGGTCGAACGTCCAAGATCATGGTCGGCGTGTCGTGAGCGCGCGCCCGCCGATCCGCCGGAGCACTGACATGGGCAATCCGATTCTCCAGTTCGGCACGAGCCGGTTCCTGCAGGCTCACGCGGACTTTTTCATCTCGGAGGCGCTTCAGGCCGGCGACGCGCTCGGGACGGTCACCGTGGTGCAGACCACGTCGAACCCCGAGAGCCGCGCCCGCATCGACGCGCTGCGCGTACAGGGGCGTTACCCCGTGCGGATCCGCGGGCTGCGCCGCCAGGAGGTCGTCGACACGACGATCGAATGCAGATCGATCACGGAAGCGCTCGACGCGAACACCGACTGGCCGCTCGTGCGCGAGCGCTTCGCGCGGGACGCGCGCGTCGTGCTCTCGAACACGAGCGACAGCGGGTACGCCTGTTTTCCCGAGGACACGGCGGCGTTGCTCGCGCCCGGCGCGGGCGTGCCGCGCGGGTTCGTCGCGAAGCTCGTCGTCCTGCTGCGCGCGCGCTTCGAGGCGGGCGCCGCGCCGCTCACGCTGCTGCCTTGCGAGCTCGTGTCGAACAACGGCGACACGCTGCGCGCGCTCGTCGCCGGCGTCGCGCGCCAGTGGGGCGCCGATGCGGCCTTCCTGCGCTACATCGAGCGCACCTGCGTCTGGGTGAACTCGCTCGTCGACAGGATCGTCTCCGAGCCGATCCGTCCCGTCGGCGCGATCGCCGAGCCCTACGCGCTCTGGGCGATCGAGCGGCGCGAGGGCATGGTGCTGCCGTGCCGGCATGAAGCGATGATCGTGACGGACGACCTGCCCCACCACGAGCGCTTGAAGCTGCTGCTCTTGAACCTCGGGCACACCTACCTCGCCGAGCGCTGGCAGACGGACGGGCGCCCCGCCGACGAGAACACGCGGCAGGCGATGCGCGATCCGGCCTTGCGCCCCGAGCTCGAAGCGCTCTGGAGCGACGAGGTGGTGCCCGTCTTCGACGCGCTCGGCAAGGGCGCTGCCGCGCGCGCCTACCTCGACGAGGTGCGCGAGCGCTTCGAGAACCCGTTCCTCGATCACCGGATCTCCGACATCGCGCGCAACCACGCCGAGAAGAAGCGACGCCGCTTCGGGCCGGTGATCGAGCTCGCGCGCGAGCTCGGCCTGAACCTCGAGCAGCCCCGGCTGCGCGCGTCGCTTCGCACGACCGATACGCCATCCAGGGAGACATGTAGATGAGAAAGATGCGTTGGGTCGTGCTTTTCCTGTGCTTTCTCGCCGTCGCCCTCAACTACATCGATCGCGCCAATCTGGCGGTCGCGGCGCCCGAGATAGAGAAGTCGCTCGGCATCGGCCCTGCGCAGATGGGCCTCATCATGAGCGGCTTCTTCTGGACCTACGCGCTCATGCAGATGCCGTTCGGCTGGTTCATCGACCGCGTCGGGGGGCGCATCGCGCTGCCGGTCGCCGTCGGCTGGTGGTCGCTCTTCACCGTGGCGACGGCCGGCGCGTCGAGCGTCGCGTCCATGTTCGGCTGCCGATTGCTGCTCGGCGCGGGCGAGGCCGGCGCCTACCCGGCCTGCGCCAAGCTGGTGAGCCAGTGGTTCAAGCCGCGCGAGCGCGCGCTCGCGACGGGGATCTTCGATAGCGGCGCGCGCGTCGGTTCGGCGCTGTCGATCCCCCTCGTCGCCCTCATCGTCGATACGTTCGGATGGCGGGCGGCCTTCATCATCACGGGCTTGCTCGGCGCGGTGTGGATCCTCGGCTGGGTCGTCATCTACCGCAGCCCCTCCCACGGCGACATGACGGGCGAGGTCGACGTCGTCCACGCAGCGCCCGCAAGGGACGCGGAGAGCGACGTGACGTGGGCGTCGCTCTTCCGCCATCGCACGCTCTGGGGCATGATGCTCGGCTTCTTCTGCCTCAACTTCACCAACTACTTCTTCATCACGTGGTTCCCGAGCTACCTCGTGCAGACGCGCGGCTTCTCGCTCAAGTCGCTCGGCACGCTCGGCATGGTCCCCGCGCTGATGGCGATCCCGGGCGGCTGGATCGGCGGGTTCGTCTCCGATTCGCTCTATCGTCGCGGCTGGAGCCTCACCGCCGCACGCAAGACGTGCATGGTCGGCGGCATGCTTGTGTCGTCGGTGATCACGTTGTCGTCACTGACGTCCAACGTGACCCTGATGCTCATCCTCTTCGGCATCTCGTACTCGAGCCTCGCGTTCGCCGGCGCCAGCGTCTGGTCCCTTCCTGGCGACGTCGCGCCCACGCCGCGCCACGTGGCCTCGATCGGCGGCATCCAGAACTTCGCGTCGAACCTGGCCGGCATCGTCATCACCACGTTCACCGGCGTGATGGTCTCGGTGACCAAGGGCTCGTTCACGATCCCGCTCGTCGTGGCGGGCGGCTTCTGCCTGCTCGGCGCGTTCAGCTACCTCTTCCTCGTCGGCAAGATCGAGCCGCTCCGGATCGAGCCGCTCCGGATCGAGACCGCTCGCCGCGAGGTGATCTAGCGGTCCCTGGCGGGCCGCTCGGCCTGCGGCGGAGCGAGGCCGAGCGCGGCCCCCGGGAGGCGCTCCAGGCTCAGAGGGTGACGCCGCGCTTCCAGAGCGCGATCTCGCGCTCGTCGTTCTCCTCGGCGCGGGTCGGGCGGCCCGAGGCGGTGGCCAGCACCAGGTCCATCAGGGCGTCGGCTGTCGCGTCCATGGATTCGCCCGTGGCGACGCGGCCGGCGTCGAAGTCGATCCAGCGCTTCTTGCGCTGGGCGAGGCCGGAGTTGGTGGCGAGCTTGAGGGTCGGCACGGGGAAGCCAAGCGGCGTGCCCCGCCCGGTGGTGAAGAGGATCACCGTCGCGCCGGAGGCGGCGAGCGCCGTGGACGAGACAGCGTCGTTGCCGGGGGCCTCCAGCAGCGCCACGCCCGGCTTGCCGCGGATCTGCCCGCCGTAGCGGACCACCTCGGTCACCGGGGCGCGGCCGGCCTTCTGCACAGCGCCCAGGGACTTCTCCTCCAGCGTTGTGATGCCGCCAGCGATGTTGCCGGGCGAGGGGTTCTCCGACACCGGCTCGCCGTGGGCGATGAAGTAGCCCTTGAAGTCGTTCACCACGCCGACGACGTCCGCATAGACAGCCTCGCTCTCGGCGCGGGCCATGAGGAGGCGCTCGGCGCCGAAGATCTCCGGGATCTCGGTCAGGATGGCCGAACCGCCGGCGGCGCAGACCTTGTCAGCGATGCGGCCCACGAGCGGGTTGGCGGTCAGCCCCGAGAAGCCGTCCGAGCCGCCGCATTTGAGGCCGATCACCAGGTCGGAGGCGGGGCAGGGCTCGCGGCGGTCCCGCTCGGCGATCCTGACCAGCGCTTCGACGGCCTCGAGGCCCGCCTCGATCTCATCCTCGGCCGTCTGGGCGGTGAAGGACCGCAGGCGCTCGCGATCGAGGTGCGGGGCGCTCTCGAGGAGCAGGCCGAGCTGGTTGTTCTCGCAGCCAAGGCCGATGATCAGCGCGCCGCCTGCGTTCGGGTGGCCGGCCAGGGCCGCTGTCATCCGGCGGGTGGCCTCGAGGTCGCCCCCGAGCTGGGAGCAGCCGAAGGGGTGGGTGAGCGCGTAGACCCCGTCCACCCGGCCCTTGAAGCGCCTGTCCGCCTCGGCGGCCACCTTCTGGGCTGTGCGCGAGACGCAGCCCACCGTCGACAGGATCCAGATCTCGTTGCGGGTGCCCACCCGCCCGTTCTTCCGCCGGTACCCCATGAAGGTGCTGTCTTCGGTGGCGGAGAGGGGCTCCGGGGTCGTGGGCTCGTAGGCGTAGGTGTCGAGGCCGGAGAGCGCGGTGGCCAGGTTGTGCGTGTGCACGTGGTCGCCCGGCTGGATGTCCACCGTCGCCCGCCCGATCGGCCAACCGTACTTCCGCACCGGCTCGCCGGCGGCCACCGCGCGCAGCGCCACCTTGTGTCCGGCGGGGATCTCGACACGGGCGGTGATCGCGTCGGCCACCGGATCGCCGGTGGCCAGGCCCCTCACGGCGACGGCCACATCGTCTCGTGGATCGATCCGCAACAGGGAGGCTGCCAGGGTCATCTCACCCAGGGTAACCTGTGTGTCATTGGCGCGGCAAGCCTGCGAGGCGCCTCAAGGTCCAGAGTCCATCACGGGGCCACACACACCGAGGTGACCATGGCCCTCCTTCAGGCCGCTTCGACTTGCCCGGGCACGGCGCGGGGAGATGTTGTCTCGAGAGGCCGTGGGGCCTCCCTCCGCGGAGGCCCTCGCCCGCGCAGGGAAGGCGCTCCGGCGGCGGAGGGGTCGCGCTCGTGGCGCGCCGGGCTCCCCAGCCGACGCGCTTCGCGGCGAGCTCTCCATGGTTCGGTGCAAAATTCATCCGAAGGCGGAATTTTTGCTTGGCGAGCCCGCGTGTCGGCCAGGCGTCACAGACGGGAAGGCTGGATCGTCATCAGGGGGAAGGGCCGAACGGCCCATGACAAGGAGAATCACGATGAGCGAGCAATCCGCCGTGAAGTACGAGCAGGAGATCCCGGACGTGCTGCAGGCGCTGGCCGGCGTGCACAAGGTGGTGGACGGGTACGGCCTCGACAGGAAGCTCATCCACCTGGTGCAGCTCCGCGCGTCGCAGATCAACCAGTGCGCGTTCTGCGTGAAGATGCACACGAGGGAGGCGCGGCAGGACGGCGAGACGAACGACCGGCTCGACCGGGTGGTCGTCTGGGAGCACGTCCGCGATTTCAGCGAGCGCGAGCGGGCCGCGCTCGCCTGGACCGAGGCGCTGACCGTCCTCGACCGGCGGACCGACTACGCGGCGCTCCGCGCGCGGCTCAGGGAACACTTCTCCGACCGGGAGATCGGCGCGCTGACCGCCGCCGTGGCGATGATCAACCTGTGGAACCGCATCCAGGTGTCGGGGCACTGAGATGGATCCCCGCGACGACGCCTCCGCGTTCGAGGCCGCGAGGCCGATGCTCCTCGGCCTCGCGTACCGCATCCTCGGCTCGCGCGCGGAGGCCGAGGACGCGGTGGCCCGCCTGGGCGAGGAGGGCGCTGGCGCGCTCGACGGCGCGCGACGGGCGCGGTGAAGCGGCGATCAGCGGGCGGGCGAGCGGCCAGCCAGCGCGGTCGGGGTCACGCCGAGGACGCGGCGCATGCACCGCGCCATGTGGCTCTGGTGCGCGAACCCCGCCTCGATCGCCACCTGGCTTGCCGGCAGGTCGCCGCGCAAGAGCAGCGCCCTGGCGCGCTCGACCCGGCGCTGGACGACGTACTCGTGCACCGGCAGGCCTGTCGATTCGACGCGACCTTCACGACGGGCGTCGAGCTGCCCGTCGACGGCGGCCTGGGTCAGGGCATCACCGCGCCCCACGCGTGACGATCCGCGCGCGGCCGAGGGCTCAATCGACGCACGACAGGACGGCGTGGCCGGCGCTGTCCGTCTCGCACGAGGTCTGCGGGCACGGGGTGTCGATGCCCTCGACGCACGCGCACGTGTCGTTGCCGTCGCACGAGGCGGGGAGCTGCATGCAGACGAAGCGCACGAGACCCGGGTGGGTGGTCGCATGGTCGATGCGCTCACAGTACTCGGTCCCCGTCTGGCAGAACGTGTACCCGCACGCGAACGTGCCCTCCGGCGGCGTACAGGCCCCGTTCGCCGAGATGTCGACGCGCCGGAGCTCGGGGCAGTCCTGGCGCTCGACCTGGCCATCGCAGGCGCAGACAAGCTCCGGCACGTAGCCGCATTCGAGGGGGAGCCCGGTGCAGGTGCCCGAGGCCTGGCCCTGCCCGCACCCGTGATCGGCGAAACGGCAGAACGCGCCGGCGTCGCAGTCGTCGCTTGTCTCGCAGGCCACGGCGGCACCGCCGCCGCTCCCGCCGCCGCCGCTGTTCGTCTCGTCCGCCCCGCCGCCAGCGCCCGTGCTGTCGACGCTCCCCGAACAGCCGGCGAGGCCAACGGCTGCTCCGGCGAGGACGAGGAGGAGAAGCGTTGATCGAGAAGAGAGGATGGTCATGAGCCGCAACAAGCAGCTACTGTGCCGTTGTCGTATGTTTTGTATTCATTCAGTTTTCTTTCGATGAGCCAACCCTGTGTGTCACGCCGGATGGCGCAGGTAGGCGCATGCACGCGGCGGCGCGCTCGACCGACGCCCGGGACCGCGTGCTGCTGAAGCTCGCGCTCGTGGGCGCGGCCGTGCTCGCGTCGTCGCTGGCGGCGCGCCGCTTCGGCCACGCGGTGGGCGGCACGCTCGCCGGGATGCCGATGATCGCGGGCTCGATCACGGGCTTCGTGCTGCTGCAGGAGCCGCCGGCGCAGGTGAGCGCGATCGCGCTCGCGACGCTGGCGTGCCTGCCGGCCACGATCGCCCACGGGCTGTGCTTCGCCTGGTGCGCGACGCGCTTCCGCTGGGGCGCGGCGCTGCTCGCGGCCAACGCGGCGTTCCTGTCGCTCGGGGCGGCGCTGCTCGCGCTGCGGCTCCCCGCGCCGGCGGTCTGCGCCGCGGCGCTCCTGTCGCCCGTCCTGGGCGCGCTCGCCATGCCGCGCCTGCCGCTGGCTGCGGCCGCGGTGACCATCCCGCGCGTCGAGCTCGCGTGCCGCGCCGTCGCCGCGATGGCCATAGCCTGGCTCATCCTGCGCACCGCCGGCGTCGCGCCGGCCGGCCTCAGCGGCCTGCTGCTCGCCGTCCCGATCGCCGGCAACGTCCTGCCGAGCTTCACCCTGCCCCGGTACGGCGCGGCCGCGACAGCGGCGCTGCTGGCGGGCTTCGCGCGCGGCCTGCTCGGCTTCGCCGCGTTCTTCGTCGCCCTGCGCGTCGGGCTCGGGCGGATGTCCCCCGCGGCCGCCTACGGCCTCGCGTGGGCTGTCGCGCTGCTCGCGGCGCTGGCGCTGCGCACGACAGGCGACGCCGCGCGGGCCGGCGCTACTTCTTCTCCTCGGGCTTCTCGCCTCTGGCGTCGCCGGCGTTCTCCCTGAGGGAGGGCGGCGGGTCCGACTGGACCGTCTTCGCGTCGCCGGGCTCGAGCGTCACCATCATCGTGCGGTTGCCGCGCTCCGGATCCACGAAGGTGACCTCGTGCGTGCCGGGCGCGACCTTGCGCCCCGAGATCGGCGTCGTCCCGATCGGCTTGCCGTCGAGCAGGATCTCGGTGGGCTGCGCCGAGACGACATCGAGCATCGGCGCGTCGTCCAGCGGCGGCTCGGGCTCGGGCTCGGGCGTGGTGACGACAGGCGGCGGCGTGGGCTCGACAGGCGGCGGCGGGCTCGCGGACCCGCCGCAGCCGGCGAGCGCGATGACGAGGAGGGGAGCGGCGACTCGGAGCATGCGGCGGAGGCTAGACACGAAACCACGCGCGGGGGAATGGCCCCGCGACGCCGCGCGAGCGCGGCGCGCGCGGTGTCGCCGGGAGGCCGAGCGTTGCGTTGCCCGACCAGCCCAGGTACTTCTGGTCGCCATGTCGACCGTGGTGACCTGCGGAACGGGGACGGCGAGCCAGCGACAGCCGACGGAGCACGTCTACTACTCGTCGACGAAGAGCCTCTGCAAGACGTGCAAGCAGGCCGTCGATGCCAAGATCCAGTTTTCTGGTGGGGCCGTATATTTCGACAAGTTCTGCCGAGATCACGGCCACCAGCGCGTGCTCGTCGCCTCCAGCGTGGAGTGGTACCTCGACGCGCTCTCGTTCATCGCGCCGCACACGCCGCCGCGCGGCGAGATCCACGCGGTGCGGAGCGGCTGTCCGTTCGACTGCGGCCCGTGCGCCTCGCACCAGCAGAAGGTGTACATGCCGGTCGTCCCGATCACGTCGGCGTGCAACCTCGATTGCCCCATCTGCTACACGGTCAACAAGAACGAGGGGGCGCACCAGCTCAGCGAGCGCGAGTTCGCGGCGATCCTCGGCCACCTGCGCGCCCAGAACGACGAGCTCGACATCATCAACTTCACGGGCGGCGAGCCCACGATGCACCCGGAGCTCCCGAAGCTGCTCCGGATGGCGTCCGAGGCGGGCATCCGGCGACTCACCGTCTCGACCAACGGGCTCAAGCTGCGGAGCGAGGCCTACGTCCGCGAGCTCGCCGCCGTGGACGCGCGCATCGTGCTGTCGCTCGACACCTTCGATCCCGAGGTCGACCAGCGGATGCTCGGGGCCAACACCGTGCGCGCCAAGCTCGAGGCGCTCGAGCTGCTGGAGAAGCACGACGTCACGACGACGCTCCTGCCCGCCATCGCCGCCGGCCTGAACGACAAGGACCTCGGCAAGCTCTTCGACCTGATGATGCGAAAGCCGAACATCGTGTCGCTCGAGCTCCACACGCTCACGTTCACGGGCCAGGGGGGCGCGGGGTTCGACCGCACGGCCCGCATCACAACGCCCGATCTCCACCGGCTCCTCGAGGAGCACACAGGCGGCGCGATCGCCGCGCGCGACTTCGTCCCTTCGCCGCTCGCCCACCCGCACTGCTACTCGATCTGCTACCTGCTCGCGCTCGACGGCGGCGGGGTCGTCCCGTTCGCGCGCTTCATGGGCCGGGAGAAGCTCTTCGAGCTGCTCGGCGACTCGCTCTACATCCAGCCCCGGGAGCCCGTGGAAGAGGCGCTCCGGACCGCCATGGACGAGCTCTGGGCCGACCCGGACAGGCTGCCCGAGAGCGAGGCGCTGCTCCGGACGCTGAAGCGCCTGCTCCGGGAGATGTTCCCCCCGGGCAAGCCGCTGCCCATGGCGCAGCGGCAGAAGATCGCCGAGCGCGCGACCAAGGCGATCTACATCCACTCTCACATGGACGAGGAGAGCTTCGACGTCGCCCGCGTCATGAAGTGCAGTATCGGCGTCCCCGAGGTCGACGGCAGCAACATCCCGACCTGCTCGTACAACGTGCTTTACCGCGAGAACGACGCGCGCTTCGCCGATCCGGACATGCTCGAGCGCATGGGCCGGACCGAGCCGCACCCGCTCCTCGCGCCGGCGCCCGCGCCGCCGGCGAACCGTCGCTCCCTCCCGATCCTCAAGGTGCCGTCATGACAACCAGGCTCCCGCTGGTCGATCGCAAGTTCACGTTCACCCCGAACGCGAAGGATCGCGAGGTCTTTCACTCCTTCTCGCGGGGGCTGTGCCCCCAGTGCAAGAAGGCCGTCGACGGCGTGAGGATCCTCCGCGACGGCAAGGTGTACCTGCGCAAGCAGTGCCCGGCGCACGGGCAGAGCGAGGCGCTGATCTCCGGCGACGCCGACTGGTTCCTGAGGTCGCTCACGTACGTGAAGGAGGGATCCCGGCCGCTCGAGTACGCGACCCCTGTCGAGCGCGGCTGTCCGGACGACTGCGGCCTTTGTCCGGATCACGAGCAGCACTCGTGCCTGCCGATCATCGAGATCACGAACCATTGCAACCTCGAGTGCCCGATCTGCATCGTGCAGAACCGGCACAACTACAACATGACGCGCGAGGAGTTCGGGCGCGTGCTCGACGGCATCGTGGCGAAGGAGGGGACGCTCGAGACGATCAACCTCTCCGGCGGCGAGCCGACGCTCCACCCGCAGTTCCTGGAGCTGCTCGACATGGCGCGCGCGCGGACCGAGATCGCGCGCGTCTCGATCTCGACGAACGGGCTCCGCTGCGCGAGCGACTACGCCTTCTGCGAGGAGCTCGCCCGGCGCAAGGTGTACGTCAGCCTGCAGCTCGACGCGCTCAGCAACCCGGCGCTCCGGGTGCTGCGCGGGGCAGGGGACCAGGCCGCCGCGCGGGAGAAGGCGCTCGCCAACCTGAAGCGGGCCGGCGTGCGCACCACCCTCGTCTCGACAGTGGCCCGCGGCGTGAACGACGACCGCATCGGCGAGTGCCTCCGGCTGCTCTACGACAACGATTTCATCCTGTCGCTCACGTTCCAGCCGGCGGCGTACACAGGGTACGGCGGCGCCCACTTCGCGCCGCACGACCCGCTGAATGTGATGACGATCCCCGATGTCGTCCGCGCGGCCGAGGAGCAGACAGGGCTCCTGAAGAAGAGCGATTTCCTGCCGCTGCCGTGCTCGCACCCGAGCTGCTTCGCGCTCACCTACCTGCTCAAGGTCGACGGCGAGTTCATCCCGTTCCCCAGGTTCCTCGAGCTCGACAGGTACCTCGAGCTCCTGTCGAACCGCGGCACCATCCGCCCCGACGAGGAGTTCGAGGGCGCGCTGCGCGACGCCATCGACCAGATGTGGACGAGCTCGGGCCAGGTCCCCGACTGCGACCGGATCCTGAAGGTCCTGCGCCGGGCGATCTTCCTCATGTACCCGGAGGAGCGCGCCCTCGCGCTCGAGGAGCGGCTCCACATCGGCGAGGGGCTCGTGAAGACAGTGTTCATCCACGCCTTCATGGACGTGCACAACTTCGAGGTCGACCGCATCAAGAAGTGCTGCACCCACTACGCGCTCCCCGACGGGCGGCTCATGCCCGGCTGCGCGTACAACAACCTCTACCGCGACAGGGACCCGCGGTACGCCGGACCCATCGGCGAGCCGCAGATCTGGGGCAAGACGTGACAGGCCTGCTCGCCGGCAAGCGCGCGATCGTCACCGGCGGCGGGCGCGGGCTCGGGCGGGAGATCTGCGCGACGTTCGCGCGGCACGGCGCCCGGGTGGCGTTCACGTACGCGAAGAGCGAGGAGGGCGCCCGGCGCCTCTGCGAGGAGATCGCGGCCGGCGGCGCGGAGGCGCGCGCGTTCCGGGCGAGCGTGCTCGACGCGGACGCGACGCGCGCGACGGTGCGCGCCGTCGAGGAGGCGTGGGGCGGGGTCGACGTGCTTGTCAACAACGCCGGCGTGTCGCAGAACCTGCCGATGGCGCTGCTCGAGGAGCAGGACTTCGATCACGTCGTCGACCTGAACCTCAAGGGCGCGTACCTGACAGCGCGCGAGGCGCTGCGGTCGATGATCCGGAAGAAGCGCGGCGTGGTGCTGAACATCGGGTCGCTCGCTGGCGTGAGGATGATCGACGCGCCGATCCACTACTGCGCGAGCAAGGCCGGGCTCAAGGGGATGACCGAGGCGATGGCCAAGGAGGTCGCGCGCCACGGCGTCCGCGTGCTGTGCGTCGCGCCCGGGCTGCTCGAGGACGGCGTGGGCCGCAACCTGCCCGAGCACCGCCTCGCCGATTACCTGAAGCACTGCGCGCTCGGCCGCGTCGGCACCTTCCGCGAGGTGGCCGAGCTCGCGGCGTTCCTCGTTTCCGATCGCAACGGCTACATGACGGGCGCCACCGTGGTGGTGGACGGGGGCGTGTGATGGCCGGCGCGACGCCGGCGCCGGCGGAGAGGGCGGAGGGGCCGCGCCGCTGCGTCGTCTTCGGCGGCTCGGGCACTGTCGGCCGCGCGCTCGTCGCCGAGCTCGCGCGGGCGGGGGCGCGCGTGGGGTTCACGTACAGGCAAGGGCGCGAAATTGCTGAGGATTTGCTGCGCGCGTTCCCGGGGACGACGGCGCTCCAGGTCGACCTCGGCGACCCGCGCGGGGCGGCGGAGGCGGCGGACGCGCTCGCGCGGCGGCTCGGGGGCGTGGACGCGTTCGCGCACTGCGCGGTGCGCGCGTCGTCGGTCGAGCCGCCGGCGTTCGACGCGATCGAGGATGTCACGTTCGAGGGGTTCGCCGACGTCTTCGCCGTCAACGTGACGAGCGCCTTCGCGGCCGCGCGGGGCCTGCTCCCGCACTTCGACGGCGGCGGGAACATCGTCCTTTTCGGCTCGGTCGACGGCATCAAGCCGGTGCCTTCGCCGGTGCCCTACGCCGCGTCGAAGGCGGCGCTGTCCGGCCTCACGCTCAGCCTCGCGAAGTCGCTCGGGAAGCGCGGGATCCGCGTGAACCTCGTCGCGCCCGGCGTGCTCGAGGCGGGCGCCTCGCGCATGCTGCCGGACGACCTGCGCGCGGAGTACCTCAAGCACTGCGGGCTCCGCCGCCTCGGCAAGGTCGAGGAGGTCGCGGCGCTCGCCGCGTGGCTCGCGCTCGAGAACACCTACGTCACCGGCCAGACGGTGATGGTCGACGGGGGGCTCTGATGGCGGCGGCACCCTCGTCGTCCTCGTCGCGCCTGCGGGTGATGGGCGGCCTCGCCGCGATGGCGTTCGTCGTCCACGGCGGCAACCACGTGCGGCGGGGCTCGCCGTACGACCTGCTCTGGATGTGCAACGTCGCGCCGATCCTGCTCGCGGCCGGCTGCTTCTTCGCGAAGCCGGACCTCGCGGCGATCGCGGCGCTGTGGCTCGCGTTCGGGACGCCGATGTGGCTCCTCGACATCGCGACGGGGAGCGGGATCATCCTGACCAGCTTCCTGCCGCACGTGCTCTGCCCGGTCGTCGCCGTGCTCGCGGTGCGGGAGATGGGGCTCGCGCGGCGCGCCTGGCTCAAGGCGACGGCGGCGCTGCTCGCCCTCGTGGGGCTGACGCGCGCGCTCACGCCCCCCGGGCCGAACGTGAACCTCTCGCACCGCGTCTGGGCGGGCTGGGAGGCGGCGTTCCCACGGTACGATCGGTACTTCGCGCTTGTCGCTGCCGCGGCGGCGCTCACGTTCTTCGTCCTCGATCGCGCGCTCGCGGCGTGGCTCGGGCGCTCGCGCCCTGGCGCCGCGGACGGCATGACCCCCGGGGCCAGCACCACCTGATGCGTTACATCCTCCTCGACCGGATCACCGCCGTCGAACCTGGCCGCAGCGCGCGCGGGCTGAAGGCGGTGACCCTGACCGACGAGGTCCTGCACGACCACTTCCCCGACTACCCGATCTACCCCGGGGCGCTGCTCGTCGAGGCGGCGGCGCAGCTCGCCGGCTTCCTCGTCGAGGTGACGGAGAACAGGCCGTCGGCGGCGCCGCGCCGGGCGCTCCTCGCGCAGATCGACAGGGCGAAGTTCTACCGGCCCGCGCAGCCGGGGGACAGCGTCGAGCTCTTCGCCGAGCTGGCGCAGTCGCTGGACGCCGCGGCCAAGCTCTCGGTCGGCGCGGACGTGCGCGGGGAGAAGTGCATGCGGGCGACGCTCACCTTCGTGCTGAGGGCTGTCGACTCGGAGCGGGTGCACGCGCAGCGCCGCTACCTCTACGCGCTGTGGACGCGCGAGCTCCCGGACAAGGTGTGGCTGCCATGACGCTCGTGACAGGCCTCGCGTCCGTCGTGCTGTCGCCCGGCGAGCCGTGCGATCCGTCGCCGTTCCTGCGCGAGAAGAAGAGCAAGAAGTACCTCGGGCTCCAGGACGCGCTCGCTGTTGTGAGCGCAGGGCGGGCGCTCGCGGCGGCGGGGCTCGCCGCGTCGCCGCCGGGCGAGCGCACCGGGCTCTACCTCGCTGTCGGCTACATCCCGTTCCTGGAGCGCGACATCGCGCCCGTGCTCGAGGGCTCGCTCGACGAGCGCGGGGACTTCAGCCCGGCGCGCTTCGGCGCCGAGGGGTACACGCGCGCGCACCCGCTGCTCGCGTTCCGCTGCCTGCCCAACATGCCCGCCTACCACGTCGCCGCGAACTTCGGGATCGAGGGGCCGTACGCCGTGCTGTACCCGAGCGCGGGGCAGCTCTACGTCGCGCTCGAGGAGGCGGCGCTGGCGCTGGATCGCGGGGAGGTCGACGTGGCGCTCGTCGTCGGGGTGGCGCACCAGCGCAACTACCTCGTGGAGCACCACATGCGGCGCATCGACGACCCGGTGCCGGCGGACCGGCTGCTCGACGCGTCGGCCACGGTCGTCCTGGAGCGCGCGGACCACGCGGCGCGGCGGGGCGCGCGGGCCCTCGGCGAGCTCGCGTCGGTCGAGGTCGCGTACGCGCCGTTCGATCCGCTCGCCCGCGCGCCCGCGAAGCGCGAGACGGTCGCGGTCGCGGGCGCGTCGGCCGCGCCGGTCGAGGGCGGCGCGGAGCTCGGGCCCGCGTCGCCGCTCGTCGCGCTCGCGCGCGCGTGGGAGGGCGGCGCCGTCGAGGTCGTGCACCGCCTCGAGGGGCGCGACGGGATCACCGCGGAGAGCCGCTGGATCCGGAGGGCGTCGTGACGGCGCGCCACGCCGTTGTCGTGACCGGGATGGGCGTCGTGTCGCCGCTCGGCGATCGCGTGGACGCGTTCGCGGACGCGCTCCTCGCCGGGAGGAGCGGGATCGGCCCCATCACCGTCTTCGACGCGTCCACCCTGCCCACGCGCATCGCCGGGCAGGCCCCGCTGCCAGCCGAGGTGCCGCTCGGCGACCGCAAGGTCGCGTTCGCGCTCGCGGCGGCGAGGAGCGCCCTCGAGGCGTCCGGGCTCGCGCCCGGCGCCGGCGCGGACGGCCGCGCGCCGCGCGCCGACGCGGGTGTGAGCCTGGGCGTGGGGCTCGAGCTCTTCAACATGGATCACCTCGCGATGGCCCGGCGCCCGGGCTTCGCGCTGCCCGAGGGCCTCGCCGCGCGGCTCGGCTTCCTGCAGACGCCCTCGGAGGTGTGCGTCCACGCGCTCGGCCATCGCTTCGGCCTCGCCGCGCCGCCGCTCGTGCACGTGTCGGCCTGCGCCGCGGGCACCGACGCCATCGGCGCGGCGTACCGGCTCATCGCCGCGGGCCGCCGCCGCTTCATGCTCGCGGGCGGCACCGACTCGATGATCAACCCCCTCGGCGTCGCGGGCTTCTGCGCGCTGCAGGCGACGAGCCTCCGCAACGACAGGCCCGAGACAGCGTCGCGGCCGTTCGACAGGACGCGGGACGGGTTCGTGATGGGCGAGGGGGCGGCCGTCCTCGTCCTGGAGCGGCTCGACGACGCGAGGGCGCGCGGCGCGCGCATCCTCGCCGAGGTCGCGGGGTACGGGAGCAGCTTCGACGCGTACAAGATCAGCGATCCGCACCCCGAGGGGCGCGGCGCCTTCCTGGCCATGGCGCGCGCGCTCGCCGACGCGGGGATCGGCCCGGACGATGTCGACGCGATCAACGCCCACGGGACGGGCACGCCGAAGAACGATCCCGCCGAGACGCTCGCGCTGAAGCGGCTGCTCGGGGCGCGCGCGCGCGGCGTCCCGGTCTCCGCGACGAAGTCGATGATCGGCCACCTGATCTCGGCGTCCGGCGCGGTCGAGGCGGTGGCCGCGATCGCGTGCATGCTGCGCGGCGCTGTGCACCCGACGATCAACCTCCACGAGCCGGACCCGGAGTGCGACCTCGACTACGTGCCGAACGAGGCGCGCGCGCACAGCCAGCGCCACGTGCTCTCGAGCTCGTACGGGTTCGGCGGGCACAACGCGGCGATCGTCCTGCGCCACCCGGAGGCGATCCGGCCGTGAGCCTCCTGCTCGAGGGCAAGCGCGTGGTGGTGACGGGCGCGAGCCGCGGCCTCGGCCGGGCGATCGCGCTGGCGTGCGCGCGGGAGGGCGCGGCCGGCGTCGGGATCGGCTACCGCGAGCGGGCGGCCGAGGCAGCGGAGGTCGCGCGCGCTGTCGAGGCGGCGCGCGGGGGGCGCGCGCTCGCCCTGGGGTTCGACGTCGCGGACGCGGCGGCGGCGGCGGCGGCGATCGAGCGGTTCGAGGCCGAGATCGGGCCGATCGACGGCTGGGTCAACGGCGCCGGGGCGGTCGCGCCGGGGCTGCTCGTGGCGAGCGACGTGGCGCAGCTCCGGGCGCAGATCGAGACGAACCTGCTCGGCCCGCTCCTGTGCGCGCGCGCGGTGCTGCCGCTCATGATGCGGCGCAGGCGGGGCGTCGTGCTCAACGTGAGCTCCGTCGCGGCGGTCCGCCCCGCGCGGGGTCAAGCCGCCTACGCGGCCGCGAAGGGCGGGATCGAGGCGCTCACGCGCGCGCTCGCTGTCGAGTACGCGCGGAAGGGCGTCCGCGTCGTCTGCCTGCGGCCCGGGCCGATCGACACGGACATGCTGGGCGGGACGCGCGCGCTCGCCGGCGAGGAGATCGCCGCCCGCGTGCCGCAGCAGCGGATCGCCGCGCCGGACGAGGTCGCCGGCTACGCGGCGTTCCTGCTGAGCGACAGGGCCGCGTACGTCACCGGCGCGGTGGCGTCGGTGGACGGGGGCTACGCTGTCGGATGACGCTCGAGGAGCTCCTGCGATCCCGCCGCAGCGTGCGGAGCTTCCTCCCGGAGCCGCCGCCGGACGCCGTGATCGAGCGGCTGATCGAGCTCGCCGTCACGGCGCCGTCGGCGAGCAACAAGCAGCCGTGGCGCTTCGTCGTCGTGAAGCGCCCGGAGGCGATCGCGGCGATGGCGGGCGCCGTGCGCGAGGCGGTGGCCACCGTGGCGGAGCACGTGGCGGCGGACGGGCGGGCGGGCTTCGTGGCGTACGGCGACTACTTCACGCGGTTCGAGGGCGCGCCTGTCGTGATCGCGCCGATCTTTCGCGGGCACACGGTCCTGTCGGGGCTCGTCGCGCCCTCGCTGCCGGCGGAGCTCCACGAGGCGATCGCCGCGATGGAGCGCGACTCGGGCCTTGTCGGCGCGTCGCTCGCGCTGATGAGCCTGCTGCTCGCGGCGCACGGCGCGGGGCTCGGCGCGTCGGCGATGACGGGGCCGCTGCTCGCGGCGGGACGGCTGAAGGAGATCCTCGGCGTGCCCGCGAGCTGGGGTATCGTCGCGCTCGTGGCGGTCGGGTACGCGGCCGGCGAGCCGGCGCCGACCGATCGCAAGGCCGGGAGCAAGGTCACGAGGTGGATCCGATGACGGACGCGGGCGCAGCGAGCGTGGACATCCCTCCGCATGTGATTGACACGGTGAAGCGCTGCATCGTGGAGAGCCTCGCCGTGGAGGCCGAGGCGGTCGAGCTCGGGAGCCGGCTCACCGACGATCTAGGCGCCGACTCGCTCGACTTCGTGGACATCGTGTTCATGGTCGATCACGAGCTCCAGATCCGCGCGCGAGAGAGCGAGTTCAACTTCATCACCCGGCTCGATTTCTCGTCGCCCGAGGTGATGAAGGAGGGGTTCCTCACCGAGCCGGTGGTGACCCGGCTGGAGACGTGGCTCCCGGCGCTCGCGGCGGTGGAGGACAAGACGCGGGTGACGCCGCGGCAGCTCTTCTCGCTGATCACGGTCGAGGCGATCTGCATCGTGGCCGCGCGCCGGCTGGCGGCGCCCGCGGGCGGCGCGGGATCGACGGCGGCGCCGGGATAGCCGGATCTCCTGCGAGGGCGCCTTCCGACGCTGGACCGGCCACAGCCTTGCCGCGTGTACCGCCGCTCCGCCTGACGCGCCCATCGACGGGCGCGGCGTAGTACCCTGAGAAGGACCCAGCGCGTTGGGCGATGGCCGGAGGGGACCCATGGGCGACAACGGGAACACGGGGCTCGGCGCCCCCGAGCTCGCGTCGAGCGAGGCGCTGAGAACGGTCGCGGCGGGCGCGGCGACGCTCGCGCAGGGGGCGCAAGGCGACGGCGTTCGCGCCTTGCAAGAGGCGCTCGGCGCGATCGGCGACCCGATGAAGGCCGACGGCTCGTTCGGGCCGAAGACGCACGCCGCCATCGTCGCGCTGCAAGCCGCGGAGGACCTGCCGCAGACGGGCATCGTCGACGCCGCGACGATCGCCGCCCTCGACAGGCGCCTGGCGGCCCGGCGCGCGCCGCCGCTCGACGAGGCCCTGGCGAGGGCCGCGGGGCTCAGCCCCGATCAGGTGGCGGCGCTCGGCCGCAAGTCGTCCGCGACCCAGGCGTCCGCGGCGCCCTCGCGCCACGATCAGGACCATTTCACGGACGCGAACAAGCTCCCGCAGGTCGTGCCCGGGGCCGAGCCGGACCCAGACTCGCCGCCGCCCGCCGTGGACTCCGTCGGCGACAGGGCCGCGGCCGCCGTCTCCGGCGCGCTCGCCGCCGATCGGAGCGCGCGCCTCGACCAGGTCCGGCGCGCGCTCGGGGGCGACGCGCCAGCGCTGGCCGCGCTCGACAGGCTGCTCGCGGCGGGCCGGCTGCACACGGGGGCGCTCCTGCCGAACCTCGCGACAATGGCCGGCGTCCGGCGCGATCCAAGGCTCGTGCTCGAGGGCGGCATCGATCCGCACCTCGTGCTCGCGCAGGCGATCCGGCACGTGGACAACCCGCTGCGCGTCAAGCAGGGCGCGTGTCACGGCACGTGCGGCGCGGGAACGATGGAATACGTCCTGCTGCGCGTCGATCCGGCCGAGTTCGTCCGGATCGTCGATGGAATCACGCGGGAGGCGGGCGAGGTGACGCTCCGCTCGGGACGCGCGATCAGGATGCCGCGCAGCGCGATCGAGCGCGACGCCTCGGGCCGCGTCGACATCGATCGGCTGTTCCAGTCCGCGCTCATGAACCACGCGACCGCGATGAGCTGGATCTTCGATTACGACAACGCCGAGGACAACGACTCGTTCTGGGCCGCCCTGGGGGGCGACTCGCGCGTCCCGCTCGGCAATTTCACGAGCCTGTTCCAGGACATCATGGGCGGCAGCTACACGAGCGTCTCGTCTCTCCTGCGCAGCGGCGCGTCCGTCGCCGGCGAGGTCGCCGGGGCGATGGGGCGCGGCGAGCGGGTGCCCGTTCTGCTGAAATGGGAAGGGGGCTACCACTGGGTCGCGGCCGAGAAGATCGAGCGCGGCGCCGACGGCGCGCCCGCCGCGGTCGTCCTGCGCAACCCCGTGGGATCGGATAGCTGCAAGGGCACCCCGCCCCGCGCGCCGCTCCCCGAGGGCTGCGGCCGGTTTCGCATGAAGTACGCCGATCTCGCCGCGCACATCGACGGCGCCACCATCAAGGGCTGAGCCTCGCGGGGAGGGCCGCGGCCCGGCGGCTCGCCGTGCGCGCCGCGCCGCCCGGTGCTGCCGTTCCCGCCGCCGCCTCCCTGGGCTGTTGCCGCTCGCCCGTGTTTCCTTTACGTAATGCGCATTACGCCGCACAGAGGATCAGGCAGCAAGCCTGTCCACCGTCTCGCCACCACGGAAAGAGCCCAAGGCATGACCATCAAGCATTTAGCTTTCACAAGAGCGCTCTCGGCGCTCCGCGGCGCGCTCGCGCTGACCGCTGTCGCGGCATGTTCGTCCGACCATGCCCCGCCCGACGTTGTCGGGCCCGCGTCGGGCCTCGATCCGGCGAGCGCCGGCCCGCGGCGCCTCGACCCGGCCGAGATCGGGAGGGACCCGGCGGTCAAGCTGCCCATTTACCGGAACCGCCGCTTCTCCCCCGAGGAGCGCGCCGCGGACCTTGTCTCGCGCATGACGCTCGCCGAGAAGGCCAGCCAGATGATCAGCAGCCGGGCGCCGGCCATCCCGTCGCTCGGCATCCCCGCCTATGGCTGGTGGAACGAGGCCGCGCACGGCGTCGCGCGCGAGCAGGTCAACGACCGCGGCAACCCGCCCAACACCATCAACACCACGTCGTATCCCGTCGATCTCTCCCTGGGCTCGACCTGGAACCCCGAGCTCATGTACCGCGAGGCGCTCCTGATCTCCGACGAGGCGCGCGAGGTCTTCCGCGACAACAAGCTCAACCTCAACTTCTACGCCCCCACGATCAACCTGGCGCGGGATCCCCGCTGGGGCCGCAACGACGAGGCGTTCAGCGAGGACCCGGTGCTCACCGCCGCCATCTCCGCGCAGTTCGTGAACGGCATGGAGGGCAAGGACCAGCAGGGGCGCCTCTTGCCGGAGAGCGGCGGTTACCTGAAGGTGAACACAACGCTCAAGCACTACGCCGCGAACAACAGCGAGTTCAACCGCCGCAAAGGCAGCTCGGACATGGATGAGCGGACGCTGCGCGAGTACTACACGGCGCAGTTCCGCGACGTCATCCGCTCGTCGGATCCGGCGTCGATCATGAGCGCCTACAACCGCGTCAACGGCGAGCCCGTGGCCGCCAGCATCCAGCTCAAGGAGGTGCTGGCGCGCTCGATCTTCGGCTTCCAGGGCTTCTTCACCTCGGACTGCGACGCGATCCGCGAGATCCAGTCCGGCCACAAGTGGCAGCCGCCCGGGTATCCCCACCCGCTCGACGCCGTCGAGCGCCACGCCTTCGCCGCCGTCGCCGGCGAGGATCTCAACTGCAACTGGGGCTACCACGACAACTACAGCTACGCGAACACCCTCGTCGACGCTGTCGCGCGCGCCATCCCCACGCCGACGGGCATCTTCAACGAGAACGACGTCGATCCGCTGGTCACCCGGCTCTTCGCCGCGCGCATGCGCCTCGGCGAGTTCGACGACGACGCCCGCGTCCCCTGGGTCACCCAGGCGAGGGCGCGCCTCGCGCCGGGGACCTGGACGAACAGCGACGACAACGGCGCGATCACCCAGACGCCCGAGCGGCTCGCGATGGCGCGCGAGGTCGGGGCAGAGGCGATCGTGCTCCTCAAGAACAGCGAGACCCGGCGCAAGGACGGCTCGACCGGCAAGCTCCTGCCGCTCCAGGTCCCGCGCGCGGGCGCGTTCCGCCTCGCCGTGATCGGCACCTACGCGAGCCCTGCCGAGGTCTTCCTTGGCGGCTACTCCAGCGACCAGGGCCCCGCGGGCAACGCCAACGCGGTGAACGGCTACAGCGGCATCAAGGCCGCCGTTCAGGCCATCAACCCCGCGGCCGTCGTCGACTTCTACCCCGGCGTGACGCCGGAGACCCTCACCGACGTCGACGCGGCCTCCGTCGCCGCCGCGGCCGAGTACGACGTCGTCGTCGTCTACGTGGGCACCGACGGGCGCCACTCGCGCGAGGACGTGGATCGCGTGACGATCGCGCTGCCCGGCGCGCAGGCCGAGCTCATCCGCCAGGTGGCGGCGCAGAACCCGAGCACCGTTGTCTACATGGAGACCGTCGGCCAGGTGGATGTCGGCGCCTTCGAGCCCGGCGTGGCGGCGCTGCTCTGGAGCTCGTACAACGGCCAGCGCAAGGGCGAGGCGCTCGCCGACGTCCTGCTCGGCGCCCACAACCCGAGCGGCCGGCTGCCCTTCACCTGGTACACGAACCTCTCCGACGTGCCGCCGATCGACGACTACGCCATCCGGCCGACGGAGAGCAGCCTCGGGCGCACGTACATGTACTTCCAGGGCCCTGTCACCTATCCGTTCGGTCACGGGCTGAGCTACACCCGCTTCCGGTACTGGAGCTTGAGCACGGACAAGCCGAGCGTCGACGCGAACGGCACGCTGCGGGTGAGCGTGAACGTCAGCAACGTCGGCCGCGTCGCCGGCGACGAGGTGGTGCAGCTCTACGTGAGCACGCCCGACGCCCCCGCCGCGCTCGAGCGCCCCCGGAAGCGGCTGCGCGCGTTCCAGAAGATCTCGCTGGGCCCGCTGGAGAGCCGGAGCGTGACCTTCGACCTGCGCATCGCCGACCTGGCCTTCTTCGACGAGGCGCAGGGGCGCTACACGGTCGACGCGGGGACCTACGGGATCCAGATCGCGCGCTCCGCCGCCGACCCTGACATCGCGGCGCAGACCTCCGTCACGGTGACGGGCGCGCTCCAGCCGGCGCCCGCGGTGGTGACGGCGAGGCCGCAGATCGTGGGCGATCACGACCTGGGCATCCAGCAGCGGGTCTTCTTCCCCGTCGGCGCGGAGATCGATCCGCAGCTCACTGTCTCGCTGAGCGACGAGTCCGTTTACGGTTACATCACCAAGGGCGCCAGCCGTCCGCTCCCCGAGGGCATGCGGGTGAGCTTCGAGAGCAACCGGCCCCGGGTGGTCTCCGTGGACGGCACCGGCGCGATCCGCGCTGCCGCGCCCGGGGTGGCCACGGTGACCGCGTCCGTGGAGCAGAACGGGGTCACCGCCAGGGTCGATTTCGTCATCTACGTGCGATCGACGTGATCGGCGTGAGCTGATGGGCTCGCTGGCCCCGGTGCCGGGCGCGGTGTTTGCCGCCCGCGGCCAGCGTCGCCCCTGATCTCCGGACTACCTACCTGCACGGCGTCGCGTCGGCGGCTTGCCCGCGCGGATCCGGCTCGCCATCCTTCGAGCTCCGATCTCGACAGCGGCGTGTGCGGATGAGCCCGCATAACGCCATGCCCTGCAGTGAACTCCTCGATCGGGGACCAACAGGAGCCACCGAATGAAGAAGAGCCTACCTGACGACACGCTCCGGCTGCCGGTAAAGCTCGACGCCACGAGCAATGGTGAGTACTGGCCGCGGCCTCCGGACGCGGCGCTGCGCGAGGCGCAGCGGAGCGCGATGGAGAGCGCGCTCGAGAACGCGGGCAAGCTCGGGATGAGCCGGCGCGACTACCTGGCCAGCACGTGCGGCGCCGCGACTGTCTTCCTCGCGCTCAACCAGCTCGGCTGCGGCGGCGGGCGCTACCAGGTCACGAAGGCGTCGACGCTCGACCCCGGCGCCGCCGACGAGGTGCTGACCGGCAAGGAGTTCATCTTCGACGTGCAGACGCACCAGGTGACAGCGGAGCGCGTCTGGTGGAAGGAGGGGCAGCCGTCGCTCGCGGATTTCCTCAAGACGACGCCGCAGGCCGACTGCGGCGCGGCGCCCTGGGCGCGGTGCTTCACCGATGACGTGCTGATCCGCGAGGTCTTCATGAACAGCGACACCCAGCTCGCTGTGCTGACAGGGCTCTGGGGAGATCCGCTGCCCATCCTGACGGAGGAGGCGGCGCGCACGCGGGAGAAGGTCGCGCAGCTCGGGCGGGACCGGCTGCGCATCCACGGCGTTGTCCAGCCGACCGCCGCGCCCTGGGAGAAGATCGCCGACGACATGCGCAAGCAGGCCGAGACATTGAAGCTCAGCGCGTGGAAGCTCTACACCGTATGGGGGCCGACGGGGGAGGGCTGGTGGCTGGACGATGCGGTGGGTCGGAAGACGATCGAGCACGGCCTCGCGGTCGGCGTTCCGATCTTCGCCGTGCACAAGGGGCTCCCGCTGTCGGGGATGAACCCGGAGTACACGCGACCGAAGGACGTGGGGCCGGCGGCGCGCGCGTTCCCCGGAGCGACGTTCCTCGTCTACCACTCCGGGTTCGAGCCGGACATCACCGAAGGTCCGTATGACCCGAAGGCGACGCGCGGCGTGGACGCGCTGATTCGCTCGCTCGAGGAGAACGGCATCGGGCAGAACGGCAATGTGTACGCCGAGCTCGGCTCCACCTGGCGCGAGGTGATGAAGAAGCCGGACCAGGCAGCGCACGTCGTGGGCAAGCTGCTCAAGCACGTGGGCGAGGACCGGATCCTCTGGGGTACCGACGCCATCTGGTTCGGCTCGCCGCAGGATCAGATCCAGGCGTTCCGCGCGTTCGAGATCACCCCCGAGTTCCAGGAGCGCTACGGCTATCCGGCGCTGACAGCGGAGCGGAAGGCGAAGATCTTCGGCCTCAACGCGGCGCGCGTGTACGGCGTCGACGTCGCCGACGCGCGGAAGGCCCAGGCCGGCGACGACGTGAGCCGCGCGCGCGCGGAGTACGCGAACGCGGCGATGCCCTCGTTCCAGACCTACGGCCCGAGGACCCGCCGGGACATGCTGCGGCTGCTCGATTTCACGCGCGGCATGCCGGACTGAGGCGGCAGGAGAGGGCGCCGACGCCGGCCGGCATCGGGGGTCGGACGCCCTCGTCCGTGCCGTCGTGCGAGGCGCGGCGCGCCGGGATCAGCCGCCGCTGCCGTAAGGACGGGTGATGATCTCGAGGAAGTGCCCGGCGGGATCGGGGAAGTACACGCCGCGCCCGCCGTCGTGGTGGTTGATCTCGCCGGGGCGCTGCGCCATGGGATCGGCCCAGTACTGGAGCTTGCGCTCGCGGATCCGCCCGAAGATCTGGTCGAACTCTGCCTCGCTGACAAGGAAGGCATAGTGCATGGGACGGAACTCGTCCGTGCTGTCGGCGAAGTCGAGCGTGACGTCGTTGTCGAGCCGCACCGCCAGGAAGTGTCCGAACGGCACCGGGGGGTCGAGGCCCAGGATCTCGGACATGAAGGTGGCGGACGTCTTCTTGTCCCGCGCCGGGACGATGGTGTGGTTGAGCCGGACGGTCATGCGCGCGCCCCCCTTCCGTGCATCCTCAGCAGGCCCCCTGGCCGCTGAGTCGAGGCCATGATCTCGGCCTTCGGACTTGTGTCATCCATGTGGGTATCCTCCGTCCGAGTCGAGCCCGCCCGAGCGAACCGCTTCACGAGGTCCGCCGCGCGTCCCCGCCCCGGGTGAGGGCGAGCGTGCCATGCGGGAATCACGGCAGCAAATGCGTGCCGTCCGCCTCGCACATGAGGGCGCTCGACGCCGGCGTCGTGACAGCGGCCATCTCGCCCGGCGAGGGGGCGCGCGCCGCGCCGCCCGCCGCCGGAGGAGCATGGCCGGTGAAGGTCATGAAGATCAGGCGCGAGCGCCCCGGAGCCGCGCGCCGGCCCAGGCGCTCCCTCGACATCGGCGGCGACTTTTTTTCGATTTGCCGGGGCGGTGCAGATCGCGGCCGTCTCCGACATCCACGGCGACCTGAGCACCCTGGAGGCGTTGCTGGAGGACATGGCCTGCCGCGGTGCCGGCGTGACGGTCAACCTGGGCGACATCCTCTCGTGCCCGCTGAAAAAGCGCGAGACCGGTGGAGAGAGAATTTGAACCACAGAGGCACAGAGGGCACAGAGGGATGAGAAGAGATAAAGAAGACTCTATCTTCTCTCTCCTCTGTGCCCTCTGTGCCCTCTGTGGTTCATCTCTCTCCGGGCTTGTTGGACTTCCAGTCCAGGACCACGGGGCATACATCGCGCCACGGCGCCGGCTCGGGGGGCGAGCGCCCGCCGATATTGCTCGAGCCGGCGAGCGGCCTTAGAGGGCCACCAGGATCGCGGCGCCGGCGCGCACCCCAGGACATCTGCATGCGGGGTGGAAGGACGATTCCATGCCGGAGATGCCCGCGACCGAGGAGCAGCGGAAATGATGCGCATGGTTCCGATGTTCGCCGTCGCCTTGCCCTGCGGCGCCCTCGCGCTCTCGTCGGCATGCTCCGATCCCGCTCCTCCCGCGCCGCAGCCCGATCCGCGGCCGACGCCCGCGGTGAAGGAGGCGGCGCGGTTCATCGAGGAAGCGGAGGCCGAGCTCCACCAGCTCAGCACCCAGAACAACCGCGCCGCGTGGGTGGCGTCGACGTACATCACGGAAGACACGCAGATCCTCGCGGCCGCCGCGAGCGCGAAGCTGCTCACCGCGCAGGCCGACCTCGCCAAGCGGGCGGATCGCTTCCGTAATATCGAGCTCCCCCAGGATGTCCGCCGGCGGATCGATCTCCTGCGCACGTCCCTTACGCTGTACGCCCCCGCCGATCCGGCGAGGACCCAGGAGCTCGCGACCATCGCGTCGAGGCTCGAGGCGGTGTACGGGGCGGGCAAGTACTGCCCCGCGGGCGGGCAGTGCCTCGACCTCGAGGCGCTCGGCAGGATCATGGCCAGCAGCCGCGATCCGGAGGAGCTGAAGCGCGCGTGGGTCGGCTGGCGCACGGTGTCCGCGCCCATGCGCGGCGAGTACACGCGGCTCGTGGAGCTGGCGAACGAGGGGGCCCGCGAGCTCGGGTTCAAGGACACAGGCGACGCCTGGCGCGCGAAATACGAGCTGCCGCCGGGGGTGCTGCCGCGGGAGGTCGACCGCCTCTGGGCGCAGGCCAAGCCGCTCTACGACGCGCTCCACTGCTACGTGCGCGGCCGGCTCGCCGCGCGGTACGGCGCCGAGGTCGTGCCCGACGCGCGCCCGATCCGCGCCGACCTGCTCGGCGACATGTGGGCGCAGGACTGGACCAACATCCATGAGCTCGCGGAGCCCGAGGGGGCCGCGCCCATCTACGACCTCGACGCCGCCCTGCGGGAGAAGGGGTTCACGCCGATCGAGATGGTGAAGACGGGTGAGCGCTTCTTCGTCTCGCTCGGGTTCGACCCGCTCCCGGCCACGTTCTGGCAGCGGTCGCTCTTCGTCAAGCCGGCGGATCGCGACGTCGTCTGTCACGCGAGCGCGTGGAACATCGACGACGAGGAGGATGTGCGCATCAAGATGTGCATCGACATCACGGCCGACGATTTCCACACGATCCACCACGAGCTCGGCCACACCTTCTATCAGCTCGCGTACAACCGGCTGCCGCTCCTCTACCGCGACAGCCCCAACCCCGCGTTCCACGAGGCGCTCGGCGACACCATCGGGCTGTCGGTCACGTCGGACTATCTCCAGCAGATCGGGCTCGTGTCCGAGGTGCCGCCTGCGTCGAGCGATCTCTCGCTCCTCCTCCGCCACGCCCTCGGCAAGGTGGCCTTCCTGCCGTTCGCGATCCTGGTCGACCGGTGGCGCTGGGGGGTCTTCTCCGGGGAAATCCGGCCGGCGGACTACAACAGCGCCTGGTGGGCGCTCCGGGCGAGGTACCAGGGGGTCACGCCGCCGGTGTCCCGCTCCGAGGCGGACTTCGATCCTGGCGCGAAGTACCATGTGGCGGCGAGCGTGCCTTATATCCGGTACTTCTTCGCGCACATCCTCCAGTTCCAGTTCCACCGCGCGCTCTGCGAGGAGGCGGGGTACAAGGGGCCGCTCCACCGCTGCACGATCCACGGCAGCGCGGAGGCCGGCGAGCGGCTCCGGCGGATGATGGAGATGGGGCGCAGCCGCCCGTGGCCCGAGGCGCTCGAGGCGGTGACCGGCGCACGGCAGATGGATGCGGCGGCGATGCTCGATTACTTCGCGCCGCTCAAGGAATGGCTGGATCAGCAGAACCGCGGCAAGACGTGCGGGTGGTAGCCGGCGGCCGGAGCGGGACGCCCGCGCCGCCCGGGCTTCAGGCCTGCGGCGGCGCGTACAAGGAGAAGCGCGTGACGGCGCGGTAGCCCATCCGTTCGTACACGGGCCGCCCTATGTCCGTCGCGTGGAGGACGCTCCTCTGGAGCCCCGTTCCCCTCAGCGCGTCGTCGAGGCAGCCGCGCATCACCGCCTCGGCGTACCCTTTGCGCCGGTGCTCGGCCGCGGTGACGACGAAGCCCACGTAGCGGATCCCCTCCACGATGTACGTGGCCGCGGAGCACACGGGCTGGCCGTCCACGTAGCCGACCTGCCCGAACGCCCGGTCGCCCCACAGCGCCTCGTGGGCCACGGAGGCGCGCGCCGCGGCGATCGGGACGCCGTAGGTGACGGCGTTGAGGTCGGCGATGGCGGCGCGCGTCTCGGCGTCGGCCACGCGCCGGAGATCGAGGTCGGAAGGCGCGCGCTGCGGCGGGGCGATCGCGTCGGCCACCATGCCCGTGAGCGACACGGCCGGCGTGAAGCCGAGCCGGCCCAGGAGATCGGCGGTCGCGCCCGCGTCGCCGCCGGGCGACCAGCTATCGGACATCGCGAAGAGCCAGGGCACGCCGCCGGTCCGGGCGAGCTCGACGGCCCAGCGCGCCCGGCGCTCGAGGTCCCGGAGGTCGGTCGCCGGCGAGGAGAGCGTGGCCATGTTGAGCATGATCATGTCCGTGCCCGAGAGCACGACGGTGACGCCGTCGTTGTGCTCGATCCGATGGCCGGGGAGACCCTGGCTGAAAAGGATCCAGGCGGCGATGAACTGAGCGTTGGACTCGTCGATCTCGATCGGGTCGGGCATGCGAAACCTCCTCCGGACGGAGAGTAACCGGAGCGGGCCGTCCCGGGATCGCGAGAGAGAGAGCGGGGCGCGTGCGGCGCCGCGTGGACCGCTCACCTCTCAGGTCTTCTCACGGCGCGACTTCTTCCAGCGTGTGGCAGTAGTGGCACGAGAACTCGCCGGTCTCCGTCATCGGGTCGAACCTCGGGATCTCGAGCAGCGCGGCCATCTCGGGCACGATCCTCTCGTACATGAAGGTGCCGAACCTCTCGCGCTCCGGGTGCGCCGGGTCGGCCACCCACTCGAGGAAGCCCTCCGGGGTGGCGGGGAGCGGGGCGATCTGCGGGGTCGGCATCGCGTAGCCGCGCGCGACTGCGTCGCTGCCGTGGCACGTCTCGCAGGTCATGTTCTCGTACTTCGCGTCGTACTCGACGAAGACCTCTGTCATCCGCGGCAGGACGACGTCGGTCATGAACTCGTTGCGCTCCTCGAAGCTCATGTCCTTCCACGCGACGGGCTCGTCCTCTCCCCCGCACGCGGCGACGAGGATCAGGCACGCCGCCGTCGCGATGCGCCTCAGGGCCGTGTTGCCGCTCCTCGCCCGGCGACCGGAGGGCGCCGGGGGGGCCAGCGGAGCCGCATCGGTGTTCGCGTCGTGGGTCGCCGGTGCCGCGGTGTTCATGGATCGCATCGTCGTGTCTCCTCGGGTCTTGTCGAAGGGGGGCGCCCGGACGGTCCCGGCCGGGTGCGCCGTGGGTCTGCCGGAACGACGAACGGGCGACCGCGGGATCGACACGCGGGCGATCTTTTTTGCGTTCTTATGTAAGTATATGAATTAAAAAGGTTTTTTGCCGCGCGTGGGCGCGGAGCCGGCGCGCGGGGCCCGGCGGGGCGCGGGGGGCGGGCCAGGCGCTCCACCACCCCGTCGCCGCGCGCCGCGCCGCCCGTCCGGGCGCCTACGTCGGCGGGGTCGCGGCGATCTCGCGCTGCAGCGAGCGGTCGAAGACGAACGTCCCGAAGGGGACGATCGACGACGCGAAGGCGAGCGACGAGCGGCCGAGCGACCACCGGCGCGCGACGGCGGCGCGGAGGAGCGCGGCGAGGAACAGCACGAAGAGCAGGCCGTGGGCGCTTCCGACGACGCGCACGGCGAGCGGGAGGTCGGCGAGGTACTTGAGCGGCATCGCGATGAAGAGGAGGAGGATGTACGACACCCCTTCGAGGATCGCGATGAGGCGGAGCTGGCGGAGCGCGGTCATGACGGGACGGTAGGGAAGGCGGCAGGGAAACTCATCGGGGTCGTCTCATCCTTCTCACGAAGGCCGGGGCCGGTGCCTCACGAAAGCGGCGCCAGGGCCTCACGAAGGCGGCGCCATGCCTCACGAAGGCGGCGCCAGGGGCTCCCAAGGCGTGTCGAGGCCGGCGACGGGCTGGAAGGCGGTGAGCGGCGCGCAGAGCAGCGCCTCGGCGCACGGCGCGATGACCTCGCGCACGGCGGTGACATGGCAGCGCGCCCGCTCCGCCTCGGTGAGCCGGCCGTGGTCGCCCCACGCGGCGGCGTCGACCCCGGNGGTGAGCCGGCCGTGGTCGCCCCACGCGGCGGCGTCGACCCCGGCGCGCTCCGGAC
>NZ_JEMA01000265.1 GCF_001589285.1 Sorangium cellulosum
CGGGGAGGGCGGACTGCGGCGAGGCGGCGCGGGCCTCGCGGTGGCGCTTGAGGCAGCCGGCCATGATCTCGCCGATCAGCGACCGGTAATCCATCCCCGCCACCTTCGCGATCACGCAGAGGTCGCTGAAGTCGGGCGTCAGTCCGGGCAGCGGGTTGATCTCGATCACGTACACCCTGCCGTCCTTTGCCATGCGCAGATCGACCCTGGCAACGTCGCGGCATCCGAGCGCCGTGAACGTGTCGCGCACGACCTTCTCGATGCGGCGGAGCTCGGACGGCGTGACCTGCGCGGGGCACACGAAGCGCACGCGCGGCGTGTCCGTCTGCTTCTCCTCGTAGCCGTAGACGGGGTAGGTGGGCGGGTCGACGAAGACGACCTCCATGGGCGGCAGCACCTTCGGGCGCCGCTCGCCGAGCAGGCCCACGGTGAACTCGCGCCCCGCGATGTACTCCTCGATGAGCGCCGGCTGGTGGTAGCGATCGACGAGCTGCCTCGCCGCCGCGCGCGCCGCGGCCTCGTCCTTGACGACGGACGCGGAGGTGATCCCCTTCGAGGTGCCCTCGGCGTTCGGCTTCACGATCACCGGGTAGCGGAACGGCTTCAGCTTCTCGCGCCCGGTCGTGACCACCTGCCACTCGGCCGTGTCGATGCCGGCGGCCCGCAGGATCTGCTTGGTGAGGCCCTTGTCGAGCGCGAGCGAGAGCGTTGTCGCGTCCGAGCCGCTGTAGGGGATGCCGAGCAGCTCGCAGAGCGCGGGCACCTGCGCCTCGCGGCCGCGGCCGCGGAGCCCCTCGGCGATGTTGAAGACGACGTCGACCCCCGCGGCGGTGAGCGCGCGCGGCAGATCCGGGATCGCCTCGAGCGGGACCACCGTGTGGCCGTAGCTCTCGATGGCGCTCGCGATCGCCTGGATGGTGCGCGGCGAGTCGAACTCGGCCTCGGAGTCGTACACGGCGCCGGCGCCGGCCTTGCCCGGGCCTCCCTCCGCCGCCGCCTCGCCCCGCTTCATGTTGTAGGTGAAGCCGACGCGCAGCGAGGTCCGCTTCGCCCGGCGCGGCGCGTTGCTCTCCAGGAGCGGCAGGAGCCCGCGCCGCTGGCACGCGCTCCGGACGATGGCCCGGATCACGCCGTCGAAATCGACGCCGCGCTGCGCCGCGGCCACGAACACGCTGGCGCCCGGCTGGAGCGTGGGCAGCCCGTCGACCTCGAGGAAGTGCACGTCGTGGCCCTGGTTGCGCGAGGACGACGGCGTGACCCGGAACTCGCAGCGGGCGTGGTCCTTGAGGTCGAGCGCGCGCACGATGCGCGCGGTGAGCGACCGGATGCGCTCGATGGTCTGCGGGGGGAGCTGCGCGGGCCGGCGGGTGACGCGCTCGGGCTTCGCGTGCTTCAGGTTGAAGTCGTACACGTTGTAGCTGCCCGGCACCTGGGGATCGATCACGAACTCGACGGGCGTGAGGACCCCCTCGGGGATGCCGGCGCCGCTCGGGCGCGCGCCGCCCGCCTCCTTGAGGCCGTCGACGAAGGCGCACGCGACGTCGATGCCGGCGACGTAGTGCTCGACGAGCAGCCCCGCCTCGAAGCGCGCGAGCTGCCGCTCGACCACCTCGGCGAGGTGGTGCGCGTCCTCGCAGACGCTCCACTCCCTGTAGATCCCCTTCGAGGAGCCCTCGAAGTTCGGCTTCACGATGACGGGGAAGCTCACGTCGTCGAGCGCGCCGCCCTCCAGCGTCGTGCGGTTGACGAGGCGGGCGCGCGGGGTGGCGACGCCGTAGCTCGCGAGGAGGCGCTTCGTGAGCGACTTGTCGAGCGCGACGTTCAGCGCGTAGGCGTCGGAGCCGGTGTACGGGATGCCGAGCTCGTCGAAGAGCGACGGGTAGAACGCCTCGCGCGTCTTGCCCTTGTGGCCCTCGGCCGTGTTGAAGATGAGGTCCGGCTGGAGCGCCTCGAGCCGGGCGAGGACCCGGGACGCGGGGCCGCTGACCTCGATCCGCTCCACCTCGTGCCCGGCCCGCTCGAGCGCGCCGGCGATGGCGGCGATCGTCTCGGGGCTGTCGAACTCTGCTTCCTCGGCGGATCCCGTGATCTTCAGGTTGTGCGTCAGCGCGATGCGCATGGTCTCTCCTGTGCCGCTCGTCCCGGCCGCGTCTCCCCCGGTGCTCTGCCGGGGGCGCATGCGCGTGCGAGGTTACGGCGAGCGCGCCCGGTTTGCGGCGGAAAAAGCGGGGAAGCGTGGCGGCTGTCTGTGGGCTGGCCGGGCTCCCGCTCGCGCGGGGGCCGTGCTAGCGACGCCGTGTGGATCGTTTCGCCGCACCCGACGCCTACCCCCCTCCGCCGCCCGAGCCAGGCCTTCCCTACGAGGAGCTGAACGAGCCGCAGGCGCGCGCGGCCTGCCACGCCGAGGGGCCGCTGCTCATCTTCGCCGGCGCGGGCAGCGGCAAGACGCGCGTCATCGTGTACCGGATCGCGAACCTCATCGTGACGCACCGTGTCCCGCCCTACCGGATCCTCGCGGTGACGTTCACGAACAAGGCGGCGTCCGAGATGAAGCGCCGCCTGGAGGGGCTCATCGGGGCCGACATCGTGAAGGACCTGTGGGTGGGCACCTTCCACGCTGTGTGCGCGCGCCTGCTGCGGCGGCACCACGAAGCGGCCGGGCTCGACAAGAACTTCGTCATCTACGACGACGACGACCAGCGCGCGGTCATGAACCGGGTGCTCAAGGAGCTCAACCTCGACGATCGGCGCTACCCGCCGCGCCAGGTGCTGTCGCGCATCCACGCCGAGAAGCAGGAGGGGCGGGGGGCTGGCGAGTTCGAGCGGAACGGCTACTTCGACGACGCGATCGCGCGGTGCTTCGCGGCGTACGAGCGGCACCTCAAGGCGGCGAGCGCGGTGGACTTCGACGACCTCCTGCTCTCGGTGCTGCGGCTCGCGGAGGACCCGGCGAGCCTCGCCGGCGAGGATCTCCGGGGGCGCTTCCGCCACGTGCTCGTCGACGAGTTCCAGGACGTGAACCAGGTGCAGTACCGGCTCGTCCGTGCGTTCTGCAAGGGCCACGACAACCTCTGCGTCGTCGGCGACGACGACCAGAGCATCTACCGCTGGCGCGGGGCGGACGTGCGGATCGTGCGCGGCTTCCGGCGCGATTTCCCGCACGCGGAGGTGGTGAAGCTGGAGCAGAACTACCGCTCGGTCGGGCACGTCGTGCGCGGCGCGCTCGGCGTGATCCGCCACGCGTCGGATCGCGAGCCGAAGGAGCTGTGGACGTCGAACCAGGACGGCGCGCAGATCGACGTGGTGGCCGCCGACAGCGAGCACGACGAGGCGGCGTGGGTGGTCGAGTGCGTCCGCGAGCTGATCGCGCAGGGCGTGTCGCCGAACGAGATCGCGGTGTTCTACCGGATCCACGCGCAGTCGCGCGTGCTCGAGGAGGTGCTGCGCGAGGCGCGCATCCCGTACCAGATCATCGGCGGCACGCGCTTCTTCGAGCGGGCCGAGGTGAAGAACCTGCTCTCGTACCTGCGGGTGGTGGTCAATCCCCGCAGCGACGTGGATCTCAACCGCATCATCAACGTGCCTGCGCGCAAGATCGGCCAGAGCACGGTCGACAAGCTGATCCAGGCGGCGGACGCGCTCGGCGTGTCGCTCTACGAGGCGATCGAGCCGCTCGTCGGGGGCGCGGTGCCGCCGTCGGCGGTGCAGCGGTCGGCGCTGCCGGCGGGCCGGATCGAGCCGCTCGCGGCGGCGGCGAAGCGCAGCCTGCTCGGCTTCCGCGACCTGATGCAGGGGCTGATGCAGGAGGTGCCGCGCCTGTCGCCGAGCGAGCTCGCGGAGGAGGTCCTCGCGCGCTCGGGCTACGCGAGGATGCTCGAGCAGGACGACAGCGTCGAGGCGGAGGCGCGGCTCCAGAACTTGCGCGAGCTCGTGCAGTCGCTGGTGGACTACGAGCAGGAGGCGATCGCGGCCGGCGACGAGGCGACGCTGGCGGGCTACCTCGAGCGGGTGAGCCTGGTGTCGGACGTCGACGCGCTCGTGGACATGCCGAAGGTCGCGATGATGACGATCCACGCCGCGAAGGGGCTGGAGTTCCACGCTGTGTTCCTGACGGGCATGGAGGAGGATCTGTTCCCGTTCCGGAGCCAGGACCCGAACCGGAAGGGCGATATTGAGGAGGAGCGCCGGCTGGCCTATGTGGCGATCACGCGGGCGCGGCAGCGGCTCTGGATCACGCACGCGGCGCGGCGGGCGATCTTCGGCCAGACGCGTTATTGCCTGCCGAGCCGCTTCCTCGCGGATCTCCCGCCCGCGTCGGTGCGCCCGATGGCGACGCCGACCAGCCTGATGGCGCAGCGCCGGATGGACGTCGGGGGCGGGTATGGCGCGTCCGGGCGCTCGGCGCCCGCGTTCGGCGGCTCGGGGGCGCGCTCGTGGGAGGGCCGCGAGCGCAGGCCCGCGGCGCAGGCCGAGGACCGGCTGGCGTGGTCGCGGTTCCCGCGGGAGGGCGAGCCGGCGAGGGCGCCGGCGCGCGACGTGGATCGCGCCGAGCGGGCGCCTGGCGAGCGGTATGTGGAGCGGGAGGCGGTCGACGCGGGCGGGGAGGGCGGCGAGGGGCTCGCGCTGCGGCGCGGGATGCGGGTGTTCCACGAGCGGTTCGGGCCGGGCGTGGTGGAGAGCGTGGATCCGGGGGCGGATCCGATCGCGACGGTGAAGTTCTCGGGGTGGGGGAAGAAGCGGATCAAGGCGGCGTTCCTGCGCGCCGGGACGTGAGGGGCGCACGGCGGCGGGGAGGCCCTGGTCGGCCCCGGTCGGACCCCTTCGTGCGCCGCCGCTGCTTCCGCGGCCGCCGTCGTTCTGGTACGTGAGCCCCTGCGTGCCCCTGGCGGCTGGCTCGCGGCGCCCGCGTGAGCCCCTGCGCCGGGCGCGAGGAGGGCCACCCCCATGCACACGAACCTTCGTCATGCCGTCGCGTCGGCGCTGGCCGCCGCGCTCCTCTCTACCTCGGCAGGCGCCCTGGCAGAGCCTCCGTCAGGCGCGCGGGACCGGCTCGTGGCGCAGGCGCACACCGCCGTGGACGAGGGGCGCCTCGCCGACGCGCGCGAGCTCTGGATGGCGGCGTGGAAGCTCGAGCGCTCCCAGGTAGCGGCCTGCAACATCGGCGCGCTGTCGTTCCGGATCGGCGACATGCCCGCCGCCGTGCGCTGGCTGTCACTCTGCAAGGAGATCATGCGCGCGCCGAGGACCCCCGACGAACGCGCGCTCCACGAGTCGCGGCTCGTCGATCTCGCCCGCGCGCGCCAGCTCGCCGGCGAGCTCCGCGTCGTCGCGCCCGCGGGCGCGACGGTCACGATCGACGGCGCGCCGGCCGAGATCGAGGGCGACAGGCCGATCCCCGTCGAGCCCGGGCGCCGCGTCGTGCGCGCGGCGCTGGATGGCAGGACGGCGACGGCCGAGGTCGACGTCCCCCGCGGCGAGACACGGGAAGTGAGGCTTACCTTCCCCCCGCCGCCCGAACCGCAGCGCCCGGAGCCGGAGGCGCAGCGCGCGGCGCCTGCGGGCCCCGCGGCGCCGCCCCCGGCTCGCCCGGGGCCGAGCACAGCCCTCGTCGTCGGCGGCGTCGGGCTGTCGGCCACCCTGGCGGCCCTCGGCGGCGTGATGCTCGTCGGCGCGGAGAAGCGCGAGGAGGCCATCCTCGCCTCCGCCCGTGCCGCGGGCCCGAACGGCTGCTTCCGCCTGACCTGGCCGGTGTGCCAGCACGCCGCCTCGGCCCGCGACGACATGCGCACCTTCAGGGCGATCGGCGTCGCCGGCGTGATCACCGGCGGCGCCGTCCTGGCCGCCACGCTCGGGTACACGTTCTACCCGCGCGGCCAGACCGAGGTCAGCGTGTCTTCGGAAGGCTTTGCGATTTCAGGCGTCTTCTGACCACGAAATCGACATCGATCCTGCGCGACCGGCGGTGACCGGAAAACAGCGCCTGCGAGTCGCGCACTGACGAAAACTTGCGTGACCGCCGCCGGCGGAGCGCGGCATAGTGGGCCCGTTCGAGGATCAGGCCAACGGCACGTCGGCGGATTGGGGCCGTCGGGGTGCTGGTCAACCCAGCCTTGTGCCGGAGGACTGGACACGCGATGAGCTCTGTCAAGCATTGTACCGTGGGGCTTTTTTTTCTCACGATCCTGCCGCTACCTTTCGCCTGTGGTGGCGAGCCCTATGTGGGGGGCGACTGCGCGACGACGGACGACTGTCTGTCGGACGGCCAGACGGTGCCGGGCACGGTCTGCATCAACGATCGCTGCGAGTGCGCCGAGCCGGGCAAGGTGGCCTGCTGCGAACGGGGCGAGAAGGAGCCGGACTGCTTCATGATGTGCCGGCCTTGCGACCAGTGCGCGGAGGGGACGGCCGAGTGCTCGGGCGTCGTCGATCCGTCGGAGCGGTGCGAGGGCGACGCGGAGTGCCCGGGTCCGCCGGATCCGCGGTGCGGCGCGGGGCGGTGCGTGGAGGGGAGGTGCGAGGTCGAGATCAAGGCGGGGCGCCTGGCCTCGCAGCTCCGCGGCGACTGCAAGCAGGACGAGTGCACGGAGGAAGGGATCGTGGTCAGCGTGCCGGCGTACGACGTGTACAACGACGGCAACCAGTGCACGAACGATCTCTGCGATTACGACCGGCCGCTGAACGCGCTGTTCGACGGGGTGATCTGCCCGATCTCGGGATCGGGGAGGTGCCATGAGGGGCGGTGCGTGGAGTGTCTCGATGAGGATCCGACGCTGCACTGTGCTGTGGGGCTGGCCTGTGACGGGGTGTTCTGCGTGCCGGCCCACTGCGTCAACATGGTGTTTGATGCCGGCCGCGGAGAGACCGCCCAGGACTGCGGCGGACCGTGCAAGCCGTGCAGGAACGGGGATCTGTGCGACGCCGGGGGGGACTGTCAGTCAGGGGTCTGCGCGATGGCGCACTGCAAGGCGCCGACGTGCAGCGACGGTGTGAAGAACGGCGACGAGACCGGTGTCGACTGCAGCGGGGCGTGTCCCCGGCGCTGCCCTGACGGCGGCGGCTGCGAGTCAGGCGAGGACTGCGCCAGTGGCGTCTGCTGGGCCGGCGCCTGCGAGCCGCCGTCCTGCAAGGACGGCGTGGAGAACGGCGACGAGCTCGGCGTGGACTGCGGCGGCAAGGGGTGTGCCGCGGCGTGTCCGGGGTGAGCGGCGGGGCGCGGCATGCGGTGGCCATGTGAAGAGGGCAGCCTTCTGCGCTCGGCGGACGCGCTGCGGTGCACGGTGGTCAGCGGTGGCCCTCATCGACGAGCGAGCCGTCCATCTTCGAGCAGCACCCAAGGAGCCGAAGCCGAGTAGGCGTCGATCCCGCCGATCGGCAGACTTGGCGCATCTGTGATCCGCTCGAGCCCTCTGTCCAGCAGCCGCTGCCCGCGGTCGGTGAGGCGATACACCTTCGAGAGCATCCGATCGCCAGGTAGCTTCGGACCGGGGGCGCACTCCACAGCGGCGCTCGACTCGTGCTTTGCCCACTGGGCGAGGCGATCTTCCACGAACAGGTCGCCTGTGCAGGAGCCAAGATCTCGCAAGTCCGACCCCAGGTGCGATCTGTTGCAGTACACTTTCGCTGGAGTTTGCCATTCCTCTGTTGACAGGATGGTCAGAATGAGCTCGTCGAACCGGTTGAGGCGCAAGGCGCCTCCCGGGCTCCTTCCTGGGAAGAAGCAAGAGAGAAGCCTCCACAAGGGGGCGAGCTCCGGGAACCCCTCGACACCGTGCGCGCAGCTCTCCGCGAACGGCAAGGGGTTCTCATCGACGTCGCTGTCCCAGAGGAGAACGGCACGATCGTAGCGTTCCATCGGCCAAGGGCGAGCCCTGTCGAGACGATCCAGAAGAACGTTGTCGGGGTGGTGCGCCACCGACGCGGAGCAGTCGAACGGCGGTATTCTCGGTGGCTCAGAAAACCTCTTCATCGTGCCGTACACCGGTTCGAGCTCGATGATGAGCACGTCACTGCATGGGATCCCCAGGTGCCGCAGCCAGCTACAGGTTCTCCAGAGGTTCACCCGTTCGTGAAGGCTCCCGGATGCCCACAAGATGACGGGGGGTTCCAGTCAACTTCGGACGAGTAGAGGCGATCCCATGTTTGTCCTGAATCGTCCATGTTCGAGCGATGCTCGCATGAAGAGCACCACGCCTCACGCGTCCGGACATGCTCGAGTGGGTCCCGGCGGCTCGGTCCGATGATAAGGCGTTCGGACGCGCGTACGACGGTCGTGGCGCCGAGCTGCACCAGGCGCTCTGTCGCTGGCGAGTCGAAGGTGACGTGCGTTGCGCCCAGGAGGGTTGGATGGCTTGTCGCGTTCATCAGAACCGGCACCGAAAGCAGTCGGTCCAGCCGGCCACGCAGAGCAGGAGCAGGTCGGGCCCCCGGCAGTCGAGGCTCGCCTCGCGGCTTGCTCCTCGTCATCGCCATCGCCGCGCCAGCGTCCGTGTTTCGAGCGACCGGGGTTCGACCGCTCGGGTACGATTCCGGCTCGTGGCAGACCGAACGCGCGCCGGCAACCTCGCCGCCCTCGCCGCGCTGTACTTCGCGCAGGGGATCCCCTTCGGATTCCAGGCGACGGCGCTCCCCGTCTTCCTGCGGGCGAGCGGCGTCTCGCTCTCCGCCGTGGGCTTCTCGGGGGCGCTCGCGCTGCCCTGGGTGGCCAAGGCGCTCTGGGCGCCGCTCGTCGACCGCTTCGGGTGGGAGCGGATCGGCCGGCGCCGCTCGTGGATCCTGCCGCTCGGGGCGCTGCTCTCGCTCACGTGCGCGGCCGCCGCGTTCGTGCCGCCGTCGCGCCACCTCGGCGCCCTGCTCGCGCTCGTCTTCCTGATGAACCTGCTCGCGGCCACCCAGGACATCGCTGTCGACGGGCTCGCGATCGACCTGCTCGGGCGCGGCGAGCTCGGCCTCGCGAACGCCGCGCAGGTGGTCGGCTACAAGGTCGGCATGCTCGTCGCTGGCGGGCTGCTCGTGTGGGCGAGCGCCTGGATCGGCTGGCGCGGCCAGTTCGGCGCGATGGCGGCGCTCGTCTTCCTCTCGGCCCTCGCCTCGCTCGCGCTGCGCGAGCCGCCGGCGAGCGCGATCGAGGCGCGCGATCGCCGCTCGGTGCGCGAGGTGCTCGCGACCGTCCTCGTCGCCCTGCGGGCGCCGGGCGCGCCCTGGGTCGTCGCGTTCCTCGGGACCTACAAGCTCGGCGAGGCGATGGTCGACATGATGTTCAAGCCGTTCCTCGTCGACGCGGGCTTCCCGCCGCACCAGATCGGCCTGTGGGTGGGCACGTACGGCCTGGTGGCGTCGATCGCCGGGTCGCTCGCGGGAGGCCTCCTCGCGCAGCGGATGCCGCTGCTCGCCGCGGTCGGGGTGACCCTGGCGCTGCGCGCCGTCGCGATGGCCGGCGAGTGGTACCTGGCCGCGGCGGGGACGCCCACCGCCGAGGCCGTCATCGCGGTCACCGTGGCCGAGCACCTCTTCGGCGGCGCCGTCACGACCGCTGTGTTCGCCTTCATGATGTCGCGCGTCCGGCGGTCGGTCGGCGCGACGCATTACACGCTGCTGGCCAGCGTCGAGGTGCTCGGGAAGTCGCCCGCCGTATGGCTGTCGGGCGCGCTCGCCGAGCGGCTCGGCTATGCAGGGCTATTCGCCCTGGGGACCGCGATCTCGGTCGCCTTCCTCGGGCTGCTCTGGCCGCTCCGGGCGCGGAGCCCGGGCGAGGGGTGAGCGGGTCTCACGGATCCGTGGCCGTCGTGTGCGACGGGCTCCGCGGCCGCCGCGAGCGCTGATCCCGCCGCGCGCCCGGGGCCCGTGATGCGGAGAAACCGAGCCCTCTAGGGCACAGAGGCCGCAGAGGGAAGAGCGTGTAAAATTCAACTCTGTCGCTTCTGTGCCCTCCACGCCTCCGGGGCTCCTCTTCTCGTGAGACCGGGGACGAGCGCCGGCGATGGTGCGGTTGCGCATGAACATTGATGACCTGTGCGCCCATTTCATGATATAACGAGACAGCGCTACGGCTACCAGCTTCAAGAAATTCTCGTGATCGCGCTCGTCCGACTCCGCGCGTCGATCGCCCCGCCCGCGGCCTTCATCCGCCCCGGGGCGGGCGAGGTCCTCCCGGGGCGACGAAGCTCAAGGTCGGCCACGATCCGGGAGGCGAACGCCTCGTGACGGCCGTGCCGCCGTACTTTCATGCCGCACGCGCTGGTTGACGAACAACGACTTACGCGGTCCGCCTCCGGGCAAACGTAACAGCTTATCGGCATCGTCCACGCTTCGTAAACACATTTTTCAATTCATAGCGTGCGGCAGCTCGCCGCACGGCGCGGCGCCTCTTTGCGGGCGCCGCAACGAGGAGCTCTCTCATGAGAACCGCCTATCCGTCGATCTTCTCTGCGTTCGCGCTCGCCTGGATGATCTCCGGCTGCATGGCGGCAGCCGAGCAGCAGGAGGATAATGACGCCGCCATCGGCGAAGGCGCGGCGGCGCTCGTCGCCTGCTCGGTGCTGCCCTCCGGGAACATCGTCACGAACGGCAGCTTCGAAACGCCGAACGTGTCGTCCGGCAACTCGTCGGTGTACAGCTCGATTTCCGGCTGGCAGGCTGCCTTTGGTCAGATCCAGGTCCATGACCACACGAACGGCATGAACCCCGCGCAGGGAAGCCAGCACGTCGAGCTGGACGCCCAGAGCTCGAGCGGCATCTACCAGAACCTCACGACCATCCCGGGAGCGACCTACGAGCTCCGGTTCGCCTTCGCCGCGCGCCCCGGCACCAGCGCGAGCCATAACGTCCTCGGCGTCACCTGGGGCGGCCAGCCGGTCGCCACGCTCACGACCGCCAGCTCCGCGTGGGTCTATTACACCTATACCGTCGTGGCCTCCGGCACGACGACGCGGCTCCAGTTCAACGATCAGGGCATCTCGGACGGCCTGGGGACGCTCCTCGATCACGTCACCGTGGTCGCCGCCGATACGGATCACGACGGCGTCTTCGACTCGTGCGACAACTGCCCGGCGGTGTCCAACCCCTCCCAGGCCGACGCCGACGACGACGACATCGGCGACGCCTGCGACGCCCCGTCCGAGCCCCAGTGCGCCGTCGTGCAGCGCGGCACGTACGGGGCCGTGCGGGATGCGCACGTCCAGCCCGGGGTCTCGTGGCCGTACGGCGACTACCCGTACATCGTCTTGAACACGCTGCCGGAGGGCGTGCAAATGGGCGTGCTGGCCTTCGATCTGTCGTTCATCCCGGCGGGCTCCGACGTCGAGTCCGCGACCCTCTCGCTCTCCCACCCGTGGAAGGCGAGCGCCGGCGTCATCGAGGTGCACCGCGTGAACGGGCCCTGGCAGGAGTCGACCCTCCACGCCGGCAACTTCCCCGGGTACAGCGCGGCCGTCGAGGTCACGATCCCCACGGTCGGCGCGGACGCCATCGCGACAGCCGACGTGGCGGCCCTCGTCCAGACCTGGGTGGATGGATCCCAGCCGAACCACGGCCTCGCGCTCCAGGATCCGAACGGCCGGACCGACATCCGGTCGAGCGAGCAGGTGAACGTCGCCCTCCGGCCGAAGCTCGAGGTCTGCTACACGCCGGCCCCGTAGCGGCGGTTCCGGCCGGGCCGCCGAGGGCCGCGCCGGGGCACGATCGCGCAGACGCCCCGGGCGATCTCGGGGGGTCGCTCGGCACGTCGGGCGCCGGCCACCTCCTCCGCGCCGGTTTGCCGAGAACCTGACGCCGCGCTCCGCCTTTGATAGCAAGCGGAGCCGCGGTGATCTCGCGCAGGAAGCTCGTCCTCGGTCTCGCCGGCGCCGCCGGCGTCGCCGCCCTCTCGCGGGCGCGGTGCCCGGGCCCGCCGCGCGACCCCGCGGCACGGCGCGCGCTCAAGCTCCCGATCGCGCCGAGCGGCTGGCCGTTTCCAGGAGCCCGCGTCGTCGCCCCCGCCGCCGTCTTCCCGAGCGACTTCGGGGTTCGCCGCATCTACCTCGACCCGGGCCACGGCGCCCCCGGCAACGCGGGAAACGTCTCCTGCTTCTGCGTGGAGGAGCAGGATTTCACGCTCTCCGCGGCGCACGCGCTCGCCGAGCGGCTCAACGCCACGGGGCGCTTCGAGGCGCGCGTGGGCAGGACGGCCGACCGGCCGGTGCGCTATCAGGAGCGCGCCGAGGACGCCGCGCGGTGGCGCGCCGAGGCCTTCGTCAGCCTGCACTCGGACGTGCGCGGCAGGATCGAGACGTGGTCGCCCGCGCCCGGGCGGACGTGCCCGTTCAACCTCGCCGCGCCGGGGTTCGCCGTGCTCTGGTCCGACGAGGGCGAGCCGGCCCTCTGCGCCCGCCGGCTCGCCCTCGCCCGCGCCTTCGCGCGGCGCATGGCGGAAGCGGGCCTCATGCCGTACCGCGGGGCCTCCTACAGGGGCCTGTACGAGCCCGACAGCGCCCAGGCAGGCGTCTTCGTCGACCGGCACCCCCCGGGGCAGCGCATCTTCGTGCTGCGACGCCCCACCATGCCCTCCGTCCTGATCGAGACGCACCACGCGCTCGACGCCCGCGAGGCCGCGCGCTGGACCGAGCCCGCCACGCTCGACGCCTTCGCCGCCGCCACCGCCGCCGCGCTGGCCGACACGGTTGGAAGAGGCAACGCTGTGGCCGAGACGCTCGGCGGAGGTGACGCGCCGGCCTCTCGGCCGCCCACCTGAGCAACCCGGCCGCCCGCCCCCGGCTGCGGCCCGCCCCCGGCGCCCGCCGTGCCCAGCGCCGCGTCAGGACGCCCGCGCGTGCGGGACCACCTCCGGGGGCTCCAGCCGCATCGGGCGGAGCCGCAGGCAGAGCGCGATCGCCTCGTCGAGCGTGGTCACCAGGTAGAACTCCAGCGAGCTCCGCACCTCGGCGGGCAGATCGTCGAGATCCGCCTCGTTGTCCGCAGGGATCAGGATCTCGAAGATCCCCGCCCGGTGGGCCCCGAGCACCTTCTCCTTGATGCCCCCGATCGGCAGCACCGTGCCGCGCAGCGTGATCTCGCCGGTCATCGCGATGTCGCTCCGCACGGGCCTGCCCGACAAGGCGCTCACCAGCGCCACAGCCATCGTCAACCCCGCGCTCGGCCCGTCCTTGGGCACCGCGCCCGCCGGGACATGGATGTGGACGTCGCGCCGCTGCAGCCGATCGAGCGGCACCCCGAGCTCCGCCGCGTGCGCGCGCGCGTAGCTCAGCGCCGCCCGGCCGCTCTCCTTCATGACGTCGCCGAGCTGCCCCGTCAGGACGAAATCGCCCTTGCCAGGCATCACGCTCGCCTCGACGTGCATGATGTCGCCACCGGTCTGCGTGTAATACATGCCAGTCGCCACGCCCGGCTGATCGTGCTGCAGCCTTCGCTCCGGGCGCATCCTGGCGCGACCGAGCAATTCCTTCACGTCATCTCCGGTGCCCACCATCGCCCGCTCGCTCTCACCCCCCGCGATCCTGCGCGCGGCCTTTCTCGCCAGGGCGCCGAGGGTCCGTTCGAGCTGCCGCACGCCCGCCTCGCGCGTATATCCGCAGATGATCTCGCCGAGCGCCGCGCCGGTCACGCGGAGCTGCTCCTCGCGCAGCCCGCACTCCCGCCGCTGGCGTGGCAGCAGGTACCTCCGCGCGATCTCGTGCTTCTCCTGCTCCGTGTATCCCGCGAACAGCGCTGTCTCCATCCGGTCGAACAGCGGCGCGGGGATCGTCTCGCGGAAGTTCGCCGTGCAGATGAACAGCACCTCGGACAGGTCGAACGGCAGGCCGAGGTAGTGATCGACGAAGCCGTCGTTCTGCGCAGGATCGAGCACCTCGAGCAGCGCCGCGCCAGGATCGCCCTGGAAGGAGGCGCCGAGCTTGTCGACCTCGTCGAGGACGATCACCGGGTTCTTCGACCCGACCCGCTTGATGCCCTGGAGGATGCGGCCCGGCATCGCGCCGACGTAGGTGCGGCGATGACCGCGGATGTCGGCCTCGTCGCGCGCGCCGCCCAGCGAGACGCGGACGTACTTGCGGCCGAGCGCCCGCGCGATCGACTCCGCGATGGACGTCTTGCCGGTCCCGGGCGGGCCGAGGAAGAGCAGGATCGGGCCGCGGGAGATCGCGCGGCTCCGCTCTCCGTCGCCTCGCGCCTGCTCGACGCGGAGCTTGCGGACGGCAAGGAACTCGAGCACCCGGTCCTTCACGTCGTCGAGGCCGTGGTGATCCTCGTCGAGGATCGCCCGCGCCCGATCGAGGTCGACGTGGTCCTCGGTGCGCTGGTTCCAGGGTAGATCGGCGACGAGCTCGAGCCACGTGGTCAGGACCTGCGCCTCGGGCGATGTCTCCCGTCCCATGCGCCGCAGCCGCGCGAGGTCGCGCCGGGCCTCCTGGAAGATCTCCGGCGGAGGGCTGGCCCGCTGCAGCTTGTGCTCCAGACGTGCCGCGACGTTCTCGTCGTCTTCCTCGCCGAGCTCCTTCTGGATCGCGCGGAGCTGCTCGCGCAGGTAGAGCTCCCGCTGCCGCTCGCCGAGCTCCTCCTCGACGGTGGTCCGGATCTTCTCCTGGGTCTCGACGATGCCAATCTGCCGGTAGAGGTGCAGGGCGAGGCTGCGCATGCGCTCTTCCGTCGAGAGGGTCTCGAGCAGCGCCTGCTTCTCGGGGGTCGGGAGGTCCAGGTAGAAGGCGATGTGGTTCACGAGCTCGGCCGGGCCGAACATGCTGCCGACGAACTGCTTGAGGACGTCCTCCGGCGCGCCGCGGTGACGGCCGTACTCGACGGCGCGCTCGCGCACCTCGCGCGAGAGCGCCTCCAGGGCGCTGTCCTCCTCTGGACGGAGGGGGAGATCCGCGAGCTCGATGACGGGGGCGCGGATCACGCCGTCGACCTCCGTATAGCGCGGCGCGGCCGCTCGCCGTTCGCAGCAGAGCACGAGCTGGAGGCCCGACCCGAACCGCTGCACCTGGGTGATGCGGGCGATCACGCCGATCGAGAAGAGGCCGGCCGTGGTGGGCTCCTCGGCGGCGTCGCGCTGGGCGACCGCAAAGATGCGCTTGTCCTCTCCCTCCATGCGGAGGGCGGCCTCCACCGCGCGGAGCGTCTTCAGCCGTCCAACCGTGATGGGCGTCGCTATCCCAGGGAAGAGGACGGTGTCGCGCAACGAGAGCACGGGCAACGATCGGCGCTCGGGCATGGTCCGGGGATCGTGCGAACCTCATGCCATGGAGGACCGTACCGAAAACTCCTTTTCGGCGCGGAAGCATCGAGAATCGCGGTCACGCGCGCGGGGCGATCGATGGTAGGGTCCGCTCCCGATGCCCGCAGACACCTTCACGTTTCAGGCGGACGACGGTCGAGAGCTCTTCGTGTACCGCTGGCTCCCGGACGACGGGGCGCGCGGCATCTTCCACATCGCGCACGGCATGTCCGAGCACGCGGGCCGCTACGCGCGCCTCGCGCAGGCGCTCTGCGCCGCCGGGTGGGCCGTCTACGCGAACGACCACCGCGGCCACGGCAGGACGGCGCGCGGCGACGACGAGCTCGGCTTCTTCGCGGGCGAGGGCGGCTTCCAGCGGGTCGTCGACGACATCGCGCAGCTCATCGCCCGCGAGAAGGGCGACCACCCGGGGCTGCCGGTCGTGCTCTTCGGCCACAGCATGGGCTCGTACCTGGCGCAGGAGTACCTGATCGAGCGCGGCGGCTCGATCCAGGGCGCGGTGCTCTCGGGGTCCTCGGGCAAGCCGAGCGCGCTCGTGAACGCGGGCCGGCTCATGGCGCGGGCGGAGCGGCGGCGGCTCGGCGAGCGCGGCAAGAGCGCGATCCTCCAGGCGATGAGCTTCGACAGCTTCAACAAGGCGTTCGCGCCGACGCGCACGGGCTGCGACTGGCTCTCTCGCGATCGCGATGAGGTCGACAGGTACATCGCGGATCCGCTCTGCGGCTTCGCGGCGACGGCGTCGCTCTGGGTCGACGTGCTCGACGCGATGGTGGAGATCGCGCGGCCCGAGCGGCAGGCGCGGATCCCGAAGGATCTGCCGCTGTATGTGTTCTCCGGGTCGCGCGACCCGGTCGGCGGGCCGCTCAAGGGGGTCGCGCAGATGCTCGAGGCGTACCGCGCCGCCGGCCTCCGCAACGTGACGCACCGGTTCTATCCCGGTGGGCGCCACGAGATGCTGAACGAGATCAACCGCGAGGAGGTCACGCGGGATCTGCTGGCGTGGCTCGCGGCGGAGGTGAAGACCGACGCGGTCGCCCCGGCGCGGCCGGCGCAGCCGAGCGCCGGCGCCGCGTCGGGCTGAAGGCGGAGGGCCGGCATGGGCAGCAAGGGGAGGCCATACCGCACGCTCACGATCGACGGCTTCGAGGTGCTCGTCGGTCGCGGCGACGAGGACAACGACGCGCTCACCTTCGATGTCGCCGCGCCGCACGACCTCTGGCTGCACGTGGCCGGTGGCACGCCGGGCAGCCACGTGATCGTGCGCAACCCCGAGCGGGTCGAGGTCCCGCGCGAGGTGGTCGAGCGCGCCGCCGCGGCCGCCGCGTGGTACTCGAAGGCGAGGAGCGCCGCCAAGGTGGAAGTCCACGTCTGCCGCGCCGCGGACGTGAGCAAGCCGCGCGGCGCCCCCGCCGGCACGGTGCAGCTCGCGCGGTGGAAGAGCGTGCGCGTGCGGCCGGAGATCCCGGGGCGACCCGACCCAGGTTGACGCTTGGGGGCGCGACCCGACCGAGGTTGACGCTGGCGACCCGAGGTTGACGCGACGCGGGGCGACGCGGGGCGACGCGGGGCGACGCGGGGCGACGCGGGGCGACGCGGGGCGACGCGGGGCGACCGACCCAGGTTGGGGCGGCCGGTGGCCGGGGCGATGACGGCGACGACCGGATCCAGGTCGGCCTGAAGTGTCCCAGCACGCCACCCCAAGGTGGCGGAAACCGGCGGAAATCGACGTCCGCCACCCATCGGCCAGGGCAAGCACTTGAAATGATTCACCTCGCCTCTCGGCACATACTTTGTTGATGAGTTCCGGCCATGAGCCAGCCTCGCCAGATCGCTCCAGGCGCGACCTACCTCATCACCCGCCGCGTCGTGCGCCGGCACCTCCTCTTCCGCCCTGATGCGGCCATCAACCAGCTCCTGGTTTACGCCCTCGCGGTCTCGGCCCGCCGCTACGGGGTGGAGGTTCACGCCGTTTGCTCGATGTCGACCCACCTACACCTCGTCGTGACCGATGTGCAAGGTGTCCTGCCGCGCTTCTTGCAGTTTTTCCATCGCCTCGTTGCCCTTGGCACAAAGGTGCTGCGCAAATGGGAAGGACCGGTATGGGACCATGAAGCGACGAGCCTGGTTCGGCTTCTGACGCGCGCGGCGTTGGTGGAGAAGATCGCCTACGTCCTCGTGAACCCTGCGGCCGCTGGCCTCGTCCGCCATGCGAAGGAATGGCCGGGGGTCAAGGTAGATGCGGGTGAGCTCGGCCTTGGCATGCTGCACGCGCCGCGTCCTGGGGTGTATTTCGACCCGAAGAATCCGCAATGGATCGAGGAAACGACGCTTCCGCTCACACTGCCGCCGGGCATTGAACACGATGGCGCGGAGGCATTTCGTCGTGAGGTCGCCGCCGAGATCGAGCGACAGGAAGCGCAGGCGCATGCGGAGGTGCAGCGGCAAGGGCGCCGCTTTCTGGGAGCCGAGCGAGCCAGCAACGTTTCGCCTTACGAGCGTGCGACGAGCTTCGAGGCGCTGCGCGACCGCAATCCAACGTTCGCAGTCGGTCGTCAGCAGGGGGACGCATGGCGAACCGCTGCGGCCGCGGTGCGGTCGTTCCGCGCGTCGTACCGCGCGGCGCTCGGACAATGGTGTTCTGGCGTGCGCAGCGCGCTATTTCCGGCGGGGACGTGGTGGATGCGCACGTTTCACGGCGCCCTCGTGAACGATGCGGTGCTCGTGGTGTAGAACCGCGCGCGAGAGCGGGGCAGCGAGACGGGTAGGGGTGGATGACGGCTTTGGTGTGTTGTTGGGAGGGCGAGGAGGGCGGCAGGCCCTCCACGCAGGAGTGCGCGAGAGGATGCGAATGTGTCCTGCCGCGTCGTGCGCGCACGATGGGGAGGCGGTGCCGGAGGCTCTGTTTGACCGAAGAGGACCGTCCCGTGCCAAGGCCGAACCCACACGCATCCATCAACCCGGAGCCGTTCCCCGGGCCAGGTCGTGGGATCGGTCAATCCGGGTTGAGTTGTTGTCGATCGTCCCAGGGCGCCGGGGCAACCCGGGTTGGGTGGCCCCTTGGGTCAATCCGGGTCGGGTCGCCCGCTTCGGGTCAACCTGGGTCGCGTGGGTCGCTCCTTGGGTCGCTCCTCGCTCCTTGAACCTGGGTCCGGGTCGCTTCGGGTCAACCTGGGTGGGTCGCTGGCGTCGGGTCGCTCTGGGTCGTGAACCTGGGTCCGGGTCGCTGGTCGAACCTGGGTCCGCTGGTCGCTGGTCGCTTCCGTCGCTGGTCGCTTCCGTCGAGGCTGATTGACAATGCCCCCGCGGCTCCCGCATCCTGACCCCCCGATCACCTCCAAGGCCCGAGGCCGCAGGAAGATGCCATGAGCACCGTTCTCCACCGTCTGGATCAGTGGGCCAACGAGTCCCCTGACGCGCCGGCCCAGCGCTACAAATCCCAGGGCGAATGGAAGACGCTGACGGCGCGCGAGTACCGCGACCGGGTTTACCACCTGGCGCTGTTCCTCGAGTCAAAGGGCTTCGACTCGAGCCAGGTCGGGGCCATTCTCTCCTACAACTGCCCGCAGTGGGTGCACGTCGATCTGGCCGCGCTGCTCGTCGGAGGCAAGTCGGCGGGCCTCTACCCGAACTCCACCGCGAAGGACATCCAGTACATCCTGAACCACACCGAGGCGACGCTGCTCTCGGTGCAAAACAAGGAGTACTTTCAGAAGATCTCCGGGGCAAACGGCGAGCATGCCGTCCCCGACATCGTGCGTTGGATCCTCGTCTTCGACGGCGACACATCGATCTCTCCGAAGGCGATCTCGTACGAGCACGCGCTCGCCGAGGGGCGCGCGCTCGCCAAGCAGCCGGGCGCGAAGACGTACGCCGACTACCTGGCGAAGATCGACCCGAATGCGGGGGCGTTCCTGATCTACACCTCGGGCACGACGGGCAACCCCAAGGGGGCGATGCTCTCGCACGACAACCTCGCGTTCACGTCCGACGTCGCCGCGAAGTACTGGGGCCTTCCGTTCGCGCGCGGCTCGATGTTCTCATTCCTCCCGCTCTGCCACATCGCCGAGAAGCTCCAGTGCGTGGGTGTCGGCATCACGCAGCGCTCCACGGTCAACTTCTGCTCGAAATTCGAGAACGTCTCGACCGAGCTCCCGGACGTGCAGCCCACGCTGCTGCTCTGCGTGCCGCGCCTCTGGGAGAAGATGATGGAAGGCGTGATGGCGAAGGTGCGCAGCGGCAAGGGCGCGAAGAAGAAGCTGGCCGAGTGGGCGCTCTCGGTCGGCGCCCGCGTCGCCGAGGCGAAGTACGCCGGGCGCGCGCCGAGCCCGCTCGATCGCGTACAGCTCAAGCTCGCCGACAAGCTCGTGCTGGGCAAGGTGCGCGCGGCGCTCGGCCTGGGCAAGGCCGAGCTGCTCGCCTCGGGCGCTGCGGCGCTCGCGCCGCACATCTCGACGTGGTTCCGCGCGCTCGGCCTCGAGATCCTCGAGGACTTCGGTCAGACCGAGTCGACGGGCGTCATCTGCATGACCGAGCCGGGCGTCGAGAGCGCGGGCACCGTGGGCAAGCCCGTGCCGGGCCTCGACTTCGAGCTGGCCGAGGACGGCGAGATCCTGACGCGCGGCCGGCACGTGTTCGTGGGCTATTACAAGGACGAAGCGGCGACCCGGTCCGCGCTCGAGGACGGCTGGCTGCACACGGGCGATCTCGGCGAGTGGAACGAGCGCGGGCAGCTCAAGATCCGGGGCCGCAAGAAGGAGATCCTCAAGACCTCGGGCGGCAAGATGATCGCGCCGCTCCCCATCGAAGAGAAGCTCAAGGCGGCCGAGATCATCAGCCAGGTGTGCATGGTAGGGGACGGCCGCAAGTACCTCTCCGCGCTGATCACCCTGACCGAGGTGAAGCTCGCCGAGCTGAAGGACCGCGGGGGCCTGAACGGCGACGCGATCACGAGCCCCGAGGTGGTCAATCAGGTGAAGGCGCACATCGACGCTCTGAACGCGGAACTCGCCAGCTTCGAGCAGATCAAGAAGTTCACCGTCGTCGGCCGCGAGTTCTCGGTCCAGGACGGCGAGATGACGCCGACGCTCAAGATGAAGCGCAACGTCATCGAGCAGCGCTTCCGCGGGCTCATCGACCAGATGTATTCCGCAGACTGAGGGAAGCCGGGGAGCCCCGCGAGCGCAGAGCGGAAGCCGGGGAGATGGATGTGGTCAGCGGCTTCCACGGGGGCCGGGCAGCCCGAGTTGCCCGGCCCCCGCCGTATCCGCATCAACCCTTGGCGAGATACGCCTCGAGATCGTCGGCGCCGCCGACGTACTGCCCGTCGACGAAGACCTGCGGCGTCGACGACTTGCCGCTCACGGCCCGCAGCCGGCGCGGCGAGGCCGACACCTCTTCATAGGGCACGCCCCGCTCGTCCAGGAGCCGCTTCGCCTTCGTGCAGTAGCTGCACCCGGGCTTCGTGAACAACAGCACGTCGTGCGGCGCCTTCGACTGCGGATCGAGGTACTTGAGCATCGTGTCCGCGTCCGACACCTCGAAGGGATCCCCCTCGACCTCGGGCTCGATGAACATCTTCTTGATCACGCCGTCGTCGACCAGCATCGAATAGCGCCACGAGCGCTTGCCGAACCCGAGGTTCGCCTTGTCGACGAGCATGCCCATCTTCTCGGTGAACTCCCCGTTCCCGTCGGGGAGGAACTGGACCTTCTCGGCGTGCTGGGCCTTCCCCCACTCATCCATCACGAACGCGTCGTTCACGGACACGCACACGATCGCATCCACCCCGCGGCGCTTGAGCTCGCCCGCGAGCTCGTTGTAGCGCGGCACATGGCTGCTCGAGCAGGTCGGCGTGAAGGCGCCCGGCAGCGCGAACACCACCACCTTCTTGCCGGAGAACACGTCCTTGGTGGTCACGTCCTTCCACTGACCGTCGACACGCGTGCGAAACGTGACATCCGGGACGCGCTGCCCTTCGAGGTTCTTCAACATGACTCTCGTGCTCCTCCAGTGCTTTTCTGGTTGCGATCGGGGACGGCAACCTTGTTCGACGTCGTGCGGCGCCCGTGCGGGCCCGCCGCGCTGGCGAGAACTTAATCCCTCGCATCCACGCCGGCCACCCGTTGCGCGTGATCCCGAAAGCGCGCGCCCGCGGCGTCGATGCGGCACAGCCCGCTGTGGCGCTCTTGCACCCGCCCGCCGTCGGAAAAGGCCCGACAGGCGGCCCCGACGCAGGGCCTCTCCCCCGCGGGCGCGCACCCTCGTCCCTGGCGCGGGCGCGCCGGCGCTCAGCGGCAGCCCTCGGCGCGATCCCAGTCGAAGCGGTCCTCCCGCACGTCGCGCCGCCGCTCCTTCCTCCCCTTCACCCCGACCTCCGTCTCCATCTCGTAGCGCGCGCGGCTCGAGCGCAGCGTCGCCGGATCCGTCTCCGCTTCCAGGCGGATCACGCGGCGGAAGCTGATCTGATCGAGCGCCTTCTCCTCGTCGCTCGACAGCTCGTGCCCGGCGTCCCGCTGCAGATCGGCGACCACGTGCCGCATCGCTCGCCAGCCCGCCTCGTCGTCCAGGGTGGAGGTGAACGACACCCGGACAAGCCTGCTCGGCCCCGCCGCCGGGCCGTGGTGGTCGTAGCGCACGCGCATCGGGATCTGGCGCTCGCCGAAGGCGACCTCGTCGACCGCCTCGCGCGACTCGCCCGGCGCGATCTCGAGGCCCGCCCACGCGCCCACCCACGTCATCCAGTGATCGCCGGCCTTGGTGATGAGCATCGCCTTCATCTGCGGCGCGGGCAGGAGCTTCGCGACGTTCGCCACCTGCTGCGGGCCCTCGAGGAACAGCGGCGAGCCGAGGAGCCGCTCGGCCGAGTCGCCCAGCTCGCGCACGCCCACGTACGCGCCCTCGCGCGAGACAACGAGGACCGGCGCCGTGGCCATCAGCCCGAGCGACGGGCCGGGCTGCGACCCGGCCCCCGCCGACGCGACGTCCTGCCCGTCGATCTCGAGGAACCTCATGTCCTCGAACCGCACGTCGAGGTTGCCGTCCACGCCGGGCAGCAGCGACAGCGTGTACCGCAGGCGCGCCTTGCGGCCCCGCTTGTCCGTGACCTGCTCGACGGGCACCCGGCACGGGACCTTCCAGCCGAACGCGAAGACCTGCGGCGAGGGCGCGCCCGCGGCCTCCGCCGGGGCGCGCGGCGCGTCCGCCGGCGCCTTGACCGCGCCGACCGGCGCGGCAGGAGCGCAGGCGGCGGCGCTGGCGACGAGAAGGAGAAGGAGAAACGGCGTCGTCCTCGGCATTCCCATGGCTCCTCCGGACGAGGAGCGAGAGGCCGCTCGCTCCCCCACGGTAGGGAGTCAGCGCCTGCGCCGGCGCGGAGGCAAGGGGTCAGCCGCTCCGCGCCGTGTCCACCGCGCGCCACAGGTACCAGCTCGCCACGGTGCGGTAGGGCCTCCAGCGCGCGCCGTGCTGCTCGAGCGCCTTGCGCGCCGGCAGGTCGCCCTGACCGAGCGCGATCGCGAAGCCCTTGCGGATGCCGTAGTCGTCGACGGGCAGCACGTCCGGGCGGCCGAGGCGGAACATGAGGAGCATCTCCACGGTCCACCGGCCGATGCCGCGCACCTGGGTGAGGCGCTCGACGAGCTCCTCGTCTTCCATGCGGCGGGCCTCGGCGAGCGTGGGGAGCTCGCCGTCGGCGGCCCGCCGCGCGAGATCGCGGAGCGCGAGGAGCTTCGCGCGCGAGAGGCCCGCGCCGCGGAGCTTCTCGTCCGGCGCGCGCAGGATCTGCTCGGGCGTGGGGCCCTCGTGCGCGCGCGGAAAGAGCGCGCGCACGCGCGCGAAGATGGTCGCCGCGGCCTTGCCGGTGAGCTGCTGGTAGACGATCGACTCGGCGAGCGCGCCGAAGAGGCTCGACGTCCGGTCGAGCCGCATGCGGAACGGGCCGACGGCGTCGATGAGGCGCGCGAGCGCCGCGTCGGACCCGCGCACGTGCTCGACCGCGGCGTCCGGATCGAAGCCGAGCGCGCCGCCGCCGCCGTCATCGGTCCCGGCCGCGCCGCTCGCCTGGGCGCCCTCGATCGCGAGGAGGCGGAGCTTGGTCGTGACGCCGCCGCTGCCGGAGAAGCCGCCGACCTTGCCGCCGGCGGCGAGCACCCGGTGGCACGGCACGACGATCGGGAACGGGTTGCGCCCGAGCGCCTGCCCGACCGCGCGCGCCGAGCCGCGCGCGCCGAGCCGTCCGGCGATGTCGCCGTACGTCAGCGTGGCGCCCGGCGGGATGGTGCGCGCGACCTCGTAGACGCGGCGGTGGAACGGCGGCACGCGCTCCAGGTCGAGCGCGACGGCGGAGAGATCGCTCGCCTCGCCGCGCAGGAGCGCGACGATGCCGTCGAGCGCGCGCTCCACGTCGGGCGGCGGCGGCGCCTCCCGCGCGCCCGGCAATCGCTCGAGCACGCGCGCGCGCGTCTCGCTGTCGCGCGCCTCCGGGAGCTGCACGAAGGCGACGCCGCGCCCGCCCCAGGCGATACCGCACCGGCCGATCGCCGTGTCGAAGAGCGTGAATCCGTGGGCTGTCATGGTCTGGCGCGAGCGTAGCGCCGGCCGCGATCGCCCTTCTTGGAGATTCTTGCGCTCCGGGAGCGGCGCTCGATCGCGCCGCGCGCGGCGACAGGACCGAGAAATTCCGCAGCGTCGAAGGAATGTCTCCTGAAAGATTCTTCCCCTGGCGTCCCTGGTCCCCTGGCGGTTCTTCTCCTTGCTCGTCGGGTTCGAGACGTCGCTCGTCGGGTCCGAGACGTCTCGTCCGAGCGCCGTTTACAGGGCGCGGTCGAGCCGGTCCTGGACGAGCTTGCGCTCGCCGCGCGCCGCCTGGCGGAAGCCGCGGGGCGAGACGCCGGCCGCGCGGTGGAACGTGCGCACGAAGTTGGAGAGGTCGCCGAACCCGACGTCGAGGGCGATGTCCGTGATCGACAGGGCGCCGTCGGCGAGCAGGCGCGCCGCGCGGCGCAGCCGGGCCCGGACCAGGTACTGGTGCGGGGTCACGCCGAGCACCCGGGCGAAGAGGCGCAGGAAGTGGAACGCGCTGAGGCCGGCCTCCCGCGCGGCGCGCTCGAGATCGAGCGGCTCGTGCGCGTGCGCGTCCACCCAGAGCGCCGCCTCCACCGCCCGGCGGCGGTCGCGCGCCGCGGCCTCCGGCGGGCGCCGCTGCTGCCCGGAGACGACGTCGACGAAGCGGGCCGCGAACAGCATCCCCGCCTCGTCGAGGCCGACGCCGCTCCTGCCCTCGGCCGCCGCCTGCGCGAGCTCGCCGAGCACCATCAGCTCGGGCAGCGGCGGGACGCCGCCGGCCCGCCAGGCGTCGCTCCGGCCGCCGATCGCGTCGACGAGCGCCGGCGCGAGGTGGAACGACAGGCACTCGNGCGCCGGCGCGAGGTGGAACGACAGGCACTCGTCGCCGGCGACGTGGTCGTGCGTGCACATGTATTCGTCGCCGGGGTGGCCGACCAGGAGCGACCCGGCCACGAGCTCGAACGCTTGCCCCCGGACGCGGTAACCGAAGCTGCCCTTGCGCACGTACGAGACGGAGAAGCCGCCGTGCAGCTCGACGAACGCCGCGTCCCCCGGGCCGGCGCTGCACCGGTAGTCGAGCACCGAGATGGAGTCGCGCCGCACGACCGTCGTGACCACCATGTTCATCGAACCTACCGGCGGCGGCGAACCGAGGCAATCGGCGGCCGCTCCGCCATGTCCGGCCGCTCACCGCGGCCCGGCGAGGCGTAGGCCGCGGCGCGCGATGACGGCATCGACCTGCGCGCTCGGCGTGAAGTACCACGCGAGCACAGCCAGCCCGTTGCCGAGCGGGACGACGAGCACGCGCGCGGATGCCGCGTCGAACCCCAGCGCAGCGAAGTGTCGGTTCTTCGCCAGGATCGTGGCTGGGCTCGGCGCCGCCTCGGGCACGACGACAGGATGCGCGAGGATCAGGTTCACGCCCGAGCGCGCGAGGTAGTCGAGCGGCGCCGTGACAGCGTGGCCAGGGCGGTAACCGCCGCGTATCTCCGGGTAGCGCACGGGGGTGCCGTGCCGCGCGATCCACACGTCGTTGAGGCCGAGCATGTCGATCGCCGTCAGGTCGGACGCGAACGGGATCGCGCCCGCGGGGCGGACGGCCACGGAGATCGACGGATCATGATCGAACGTGTCCCCGAGCGCCGCGCCGACGCGCAGCCAGCCGACGTCGGGATCGAGGACGTGAGCACGGAGGGCGGCGATTGTCGTGACGCCGAGGGGCGGTTCGAAGCCCGGCACGCGGCTCGCGTGCGCGGCCGACGCGCCGGCGAGGACCGCGAACGTGGTGATCGCCAGCGGCGCCGACGCGCTGAACGCGGTGCGCGCGAGCAGGATCGCGCCGATGGGCATCGCGGGTACGAGGAGCCGGTACTCCATGAAGTCGCCGCCGGCCCACGCGACGAAGCCGACGGCGGCCAAAAGCGCCGCGGCGAGCGCGCGGATCGAGCGATCTCTCCCGAGCCGCCGCGCGGCGAGCGCGGCGAGGACGAGCGCGGCGGCGAGGCCGTTCGTCCACAAGAAGGTGCCCACGTAGCGCGCGCCGAACGCCAGCGGCGCGTCCGCGATCCGCTTTGCGTAGAAGGGATTGGGCACATGGCCTATCCCACCCGCTATGCGTTCTGGGGAGCGGGCGACCACCTACCGTGCCGGCCGCGGATCGAGTAGTCATTGGCCGTGACGCGCCATCCCCTCGGTCTCTCCGCGCTGATCTCCGGTCTCGTCCTCGCCAGCTGCAATGCGATCTCGGGTATCGACGGCCTGACCTTCGACGGCGTGGGCGCGAGCGGAGGAGCCGGCGCCCCGCCCGGCGTCGGCGGCGGCGGGTCGGGCGGCGATGGAGGAGCGGCCGTCGGCGGCGCGGGCGGCGAGGC
>NZ_JEMA01000266.1:0-10503 GCF_001589285.1 Sorangium cellulosum
GGGAGGTCGTCGCGGAGATCCACGCCGGGGCGGCGAGCGCCGAGGAGCGGGCCGAGCTGTACACGGCGCTGCTGGTGATGGCGACCATCGATCCCTGGGCGCATACTCTGCTGAAGGAGCTCGTCATGATGGTGGAGGACAAGGAAGAAGGGCTGCTCCGGCGCACGCCGATCATCGGGGAGATGATCATCGAGGCCGAGCGACGAGGAGAGGAGCGGGGAGAGCTGCGGGGGGAGCAGCGAGGAGAGCAGCGAGGAGAGCAACGGGGAGAGCGGCGCGGGGAAGAGAGGGCCATCGCGGAGCTGCTCGGTCGCCTCTTTGCTCGTCGGATCGGGCGACGCCCGACGGCCGAGGAAGAGCGCTCGATCGTCGAGCGCTCCCGCGCGATCGGGCCGGGCGAGGTCGAGGATGCCTTGCTCGACCTCGACGGCGAGGCGCTGATTCGCTGGCTCGCGGAGCCGGCGCGCCGATCCTGAATCCTCCAGCCGGGATGAAGCGACGGCCCCGCGATCACCGCTGCGCGGGCGCGGGTCGCGCCACCCGGCTCGGACGCTCCCCCGCCACGCCGCCCGCGCGAGGCGCCCGCGCGCGGCGCCCTCTCACCCGGGGCTCGACGGATCCGCGGGATCCGTGCCGGCGTCGCGCTCATCGCCGTCGCGGAGCCCATCGCTGTCGCGGTCGACGCCGCTCCGCACGCCCGAACCAGGCGGCATGCAGGTGTACGTCAACGGGCGCCCCGTGAGGAGGGAGAGCCAGCGCAGCCCGAGATCGCCGACCGGCGGGGCCGCGCTCCGATCCGTGGTGAACTGACCACCTCCCGCGTAGAGGAGACCGACCTCCTCCAGGAAGAGCGGGAGCTTCGCCACGAGATCGCACTCCCCGGCCTCCGCGCGTTCGACGAGCAGATCGATCCGCGGCCAGGCCGCCGCCGCGTTGTGCGCGCCGAGCGTGACCTGCTGGCCGACGATCGGCGCGAGGTTCGTGTCGAAGGCGAGCATGAACTCCACGGCCTGCTCGCGCAGGATCACCCCGGAGGCGTCGAGCGGGAAGCCGTTCGGCGTGAACACGCCCTCCTCGAACCCGATCGCCTGGTGAAAGCGGAAGAGCGTGTCCATGACGCCGTCATGCATGAACCCGAAGCCGCGGATCTGGTCGCCCATGAAATCGTTGTCTCCCGGGTGGAAGAGGCTCGGGACGGCGGCCATGCCGAACATGCCAACCTTCTGGTACAGGTTGCGCAGGTGAGGGTTCTTGAAGCTCTGGCCGTTCTCCTGCCCGACGCTCGAGCCGTCCGTCCCGAAGAAGCCGGGGAAAGGCTCGCTCGTGCCGGCGTTCCCGTCCGGGTCCAGGCTGTGGCAGGACGCGCACGAGAAGGTCCCGTCGACGCCCTCGCGGACGAAGTGATCGCGCCCCGCCTGCTGACCGGGCGTGAGGGAGTTGTCGAGGCTCCGGATCGGATTGGGCGGATACGTCACCTGGAGCGTGAAGTCGGTGAACGCCTCCATGTCGTCGTCGGGAATGGGCGCGTGCCGGCCGAGCAGGTTCATGAAGCCGGCCTGGAACCGCCGGAACGCCGCGCGCTCGTCGAACGCCCCGCTGTCCGGCTGCGCGCTGGGCTCGTCAAGGCCGCCCGTGCGGTCGCCGCGCCAGTGCATCGGCCCGTGGTTGGCGAGCCCGCGCAGGCTCTGGGTCGTCATCGGCCCCTTCATCGGCTTCAGCGTTGTGTCGGCGGGGAAAGGCGGGTTGATGCTCGTGAACGGCCCGGGGTTCGCCTGGGTGACCTCGTCCGGGTTGCCGAGATCCCACGCCAGGCTGTCGAGATCGCCGAAGACATGGCAGCTCGCGCACGACGAGTCGCCGTGGCTCGACGTGAAGCTCGCGTCGTACAGGAGCGCCCGCCCGCGGACCACGCTCGGCGGCTCGGGGTTGTGGAGCGCGACGTGCGCGATCTCGACGCCGCCGGCGGTGTCGATGATCGAGATGGAGTTGTCGAAGCGCGTGAGCACGTACAGCCGGCCGCGCGGCTGATCGAGCGCGAGCCCGCTCGGCCCGCCCCCGCTCACCGGGATCTGGCGCGCGAGGCTCGGCACGAAGGTGTCGCCCTCCAGCTCGGCCGTCATGAAGACCCCGATCTTGCTCGAGCTGAACGCGGCGACGTAGAGCTTCGCGCCGTCGGCGGTCACCGCCATGTCGAGCGGCGTGGCCAGGCTCTTCGCGTTCTCCGGGTTGGGCACGGGCGCGCAGCACGTCGCATAATCGATGTGCTTGTTCAGGTGCCGCGGCGCGGCCGAGCCGCCGCTCAGCACGGTGATCCGGCTCTCGTGCAGGTGTCCCCGGACGCTCGATCCGGCGAAGGTGCCCGGGCCCTCGAAGCGCTCCAGGTTGAACGCCTCGGTGTTGGAGACATAGACCTTTCCGTTCACCGGATTGACGGCCATGTTGTAGAGGATTGTCCCCACGCCGGTGAAGAAGCCGGCGCTGCCGGGGCGCTGGTGCGGGGGATTGGCGGTCGCGTCGATGACGAAGACGTCCTTGTCGGGCAGCGAGAAACGGACCTCGTCGTCCCAGGTGCGCCCCGCGATGTCGACCCAGTTGGCGCCGTCGTGGCGGACGATGAGCGATGTCTGCGGCTGCGGCTCGCCGAGGAAGTTCGTGTGCGGCGGCGGCAGCCCGCCACCCTCCTCCACGAGCACGCGGTGCACGGCCGTCGTGCGGTTGCCGGTGTGGAAGCCGGCGGCGTACACCGAGGCCCCGTCCGGGCTGACCGCGAGCGCCCTCGGGGTGTCGGTGAACAGGGTGAGGATCGTGAGGGGCGCACCGCCGAGCGACGCGTCGGCGGCGACGGCGCTCGCGTCGAACACCCAGACGTCCGCGCGGCCGACCCCGGGCGTCGTGAGCTGCGGATCGAACGGCGCGTTCTGGCCCCGGTGGGCGGCCGTGATGAACGCGCGCGAGCGCCCGGGGCCCGCGAAGACGATGTCGCGCGGCTCGTCCCCGACGAGGAGCGTGCGCACGACCCGCGGGCGCGAGGGGGACGAGACGTCGACGACGCTGACGCTGTCGGAGAGGTGATTGACGACCCAGACCTCGCCGCCATTGCGCGCGGCGACGGCGACGGGCTCCAGGCCCACGCTCACGGAGGAGAGGCGCACGAGGCCGCCCGGCGTGACGCGGAAGATCTCGAGGCGATTGTCGGGTGTATTGGCCGCGAAGAGCAGCGCGCGGCTCGGCGAGAGCGCGATCGGCCGGACCTGGCCGCTCTCGAAGAGGGTATACGACGGCGCCGCCCTCGCCGGGCGCGCGGCCATTAGCAGGCACGCGAGGACGGCGGCGGCGACGAGCAGTGAATCGAGGGCGCGTGAATGACGGCGCGCGAGCATCCAGATCTCCTTGCAAGCGGGTAGAATGAAGTATCCCCTCAGCGTAGGACCGCACGGCGACGCCCTGGAATCAAGTCGATCGTGGGTTCGTCGCGGCGCGTATGCGGCGCGCTCTCCGCCCGCGCTCGCGCGCGCGCCGCCCAGCCAGGCGTGTGCCGTCCGAGCGACGCGCGCGAGCAACGCGGCCAGCGACGCGCGCGAGCGCGGGCGGAGAGCGCGCCGGAACGGGGAGCGAGCCGCCGCGCGAGAGTCCCGCTAGGCTCCGCCGCCCCATGACCTCGGAGGCCCTCCTCGCGCTCGCCATCCTCGCGCTCACGATCGTCCTCTTCGTGAGCGATCGCCTGCGGCTCGACGTGGTGGCGATGATGTCGTTGCTCGCCCTGACGATCTCCGGTGTGACCGCGGTCCCGGACGCGCTCGCCGGGTTCTCGAACCCGGCAGTGCTCATGATCGCCGGCCTGTTCGTCGTCGGCGCCGCGCTGACCGACACGGGGGTCGCCGACTGGCTGGGCCAGCGCCTCGAGCGCTTCGCCCGCGGCGGGGAGGCCAAGGTCATCGCGGTGGTGATGGGGGCGACCGCGCTCGTGTCCGCCTTCATGAGCTCCACGGGCACCGTGGCGATCCTCCTGCCGGTGGTCGGGACGCTCGCGCTCCGCCGCGGGATCGCGCCGGCGCGGCTCTTCATGCCCGTCGCTTTCGCGGCCCACCTCGGGAGCAACCTCACGCTCATCAGCACGCCGCCGAACCTGCTCGTGAGCGAGGCGCTCCGCGCGGCCGGCCGCGAGCCGCTCCGCTTCTTCAGCTTCACCATCCCCGGCGTCGTCGTGCTCGCGGTCGGCGTCGCCTACATGATCTCGATCGGCCGCCGCGAGCTGCCCAGCCAGGAAGACAGGGCGGACGCGGGCGCGCCGCGGTCGCTCTCGCTCGACGACCTCTCGATGGAGTACGGCCTCGGCGGCGCCCTGCGCGCGGTGCGCGTCCCGCCCGGCGCGAGGCTCATCGGCCTCACGCTCGGAAAGGCGAACGTGCGGGCCGACTTCGGCGTGACCGTCGTCGGCATCGCGCGCCCCGGGCCGGGCGGCCTCGAGGCGCAGCGCGTGGTGCCGCAGACTGTGTTCTCCGCCGGCGACGAGCTGCGCTTGCTCGGGAGCGACGAGAAGATCGCGGCGCTCACCGAGAGCTTCGGCCTCGAGGCGCTCCCCGCGCGCCCCATCTTCTCGCTGCCCCCCGAGGAGTCGCTCGCCGAGGTGGTGCTGCCGCGGCGCTCCGGCCTGGCCGGGCAGACCCTGAGGGACGCCAGGTTCCGCGACCGCTACCGCGCGAGCGTGCTCTCGATCCGGCGCGGCGAGGGCTGGCTCCCTGTGTTCCACGCGACGCCCGAGCTGCGCGATCTCAAGCTCCGCGCCGGCGACACGCTGCTCGTGAAGGGGCGGCTCAAGCACCTGAAGAACCTGCGGGACGAGCGGCGGGACCTCGTGCTGGTCGCCGAGCCCGACGCGCGGGGCGACGTCCTCGTCGATCGCGAGCGCGCCGCCGTCGCCGTGTGCATCACCCTGGGCATGCTCGTCTGCATGGCGCTCGGGTGGCTGCCCAACGTCATCGCCGTGCTGCTCGCCGCTGTCCTCCTCGTGCTGGCGCGGTGTGTGCGCCCTGCGGACGTCTACCGCGCCGTGAACTGGGAGAGCGTCGTGCTCATCGCCGGGATGGTCCCCCTCGCCACAGCGCTCGAGCGCACCGGCGCGATGGGCGCCGCCGTCTCCGCCGTCGAGGGGCTCCTGGCGGGGGCGCGCCCCGCGGTGGTCCTCGGCCTGCTCGTCCTCGCCACGTCGGCGATCGGCATGGTCCTCTCGAACACAGCGACGGCCGTGCTCATGGCCCCCCTCGCTGTCCGCCTGGCCGGCGCGCTGGGCCTCGCGCCGGAGCCGCTGCTCCTCGGGGTCGCCTTCGCGTCCTCGGCGGCGTTCGCCACGCCGATCGCCTCTCCGGTGAACATCCTCGTCATGGGGCCCGGCGGCTATCATTTCAAAGACTTCACCCGCGTCGGGCTGCCCCTGCAGCTCCTCGTGCTGGCGACCGCGGTGATCGTCATCCCGCTCGTCTGGCCCTTCTGAGCGCGCGCAAACGCGCCTCCGCTCCATGCCGGCTATCGCCCGATGTGGAGAATCCAGAGAGCGCCGCCGATGTCGTGTCATGTCATCTCGGGCGACGGCTCGCTCGCCGGGACAGGCGTGCTCCCGTCGGAGACCGGCTCCAGCGCGGGCGTACCGGCGGCGCCCCGGAGCCACATCTTGCGGATCCCGGAGCGATCCTGTAGCGGAGGATCCACGGTGATCGCCCTCGTGGACCTCACGCATGCCGCGACGCGCCCGACGCGCGCGCCGACTGCCAGCGTCCCTGTCTCGCCGCCTCCGCCGCGGGGAGACGCATGAGGGAGCGGCTCGAGAGCCTGCTCCTCGTCCTCGCCGTCGGCTCCGTCGTCGCGATCGGCGCCAAGCGCGTCGGGGTTCCTTACAACGCCGCGCTCGTCCTCATCGGGCTCCTCCTCGTCGTCCTCGACGTGCTGCCGAACGCGCCGATGGACCCGGAGGTCATCCTCATCGCGTTCCTCCCGGTGCTCGTCTTCGAGGGCGCCCTGGCCGCGGACGCGGACAGCCTGCGCGCCGCGAGCCGGCCCATCCTCGCGCTCGCCGTGCCGGGGGTGCTCATCTCGCTGCTCGGCACCGCCGCGGTGGCGACGCTGGTGCTCGACCTCCCGTTCTCGGCGGCGCTCCTCCTCGGCGCGCTGCTCGCCATTACCGACACAGTGAGCGTGCTGCTCGCCTTCCGGAGCGTCCGCGTGCCGCACCGGCTGGCCGCGATCATGGAGGGAGAGAGCCTCTTCAACGACGGCACGGCGCTCGTGCTCGTTGTGCTCGCCTCGCGCGTGCTCGCGAGCGGCACGTTCGACCCGATCGAGACCTTCCGCGCCCTCTCGATGGCGATGCTCGGCGGCGCCGTCCTCGGCGGCGCCTTCGGCGCCCTCGGCGCGGTCCTGCTCCGCCGCACGCCGGATCACCTGACCGCGATCCTCGCCTCGCTCGTGCTCGTGTTCGCCACGGCCCTGCTCACCGAGCGGCTCCACGCCTCGCCGGTCATCGCCGTCGTTGTCGCCGGCGTTGTCGTCGGCAAGGCCGCGCGCCGCCACCTCGAGCCCTCGCGCGTGCTCGCGCTCGAGGGGTTCTGGGAGACGACCGGCTTCTTCCTCAACGTGCTGCTCTTCCTGCTCGTCGGCATGCAGATCCAGGCGGAGATGCTCGTGCGCGAGGCGGCCTCCATCGGCCTCGCGCTCATCGCCCTGCACGCGGGCCGGGCGGTGGCCGTCTACGGCTGCTTCGGGGCGCTCCGGGCCATGACGCGGGAGGTCGTGCCGTTCCGCTGGCAGCACGTGATGCTTGTCGGCAACATCAAGGGCGCGCTCTCGATGGCGGCCGTCCTCAGCCTCCCGAAGGACATGCCGTTCCGCGAGCGGCTGATCACGATCGTCTTCGGCGTGACCTTCGTGACCCTCGTCGCGCAGGCGCTGCCGTTCGCGCGGCTGCTCAAGTTCCTCAATGTCGCGGCCCCGAGCACCGACGCCGCGCTCGACGCCGCGAAGGCGACGCTCATCGCCGCGCGGCGCGGCCACGCCGAGCTCGACGACCTGCTCGCCGCGGGGCTCGTGTCCCGCAAGGAGCACGCGGAGCGCCGGGCCGCGTTCCAGCGCCAGGTGATCGCGGCGGAGGTCGCGCTCCAGTCGCCGCAGGGCGAGGCGGTGCGCGACCACCTCACGGACCTCGCGCTGCTCACGGCGCAGAAGGCGGCGGTGCTCGACGCGGCGAGGCGCGGGCTCATCGCCGACGAGACGGCGAACGCCCACGTGGGCGAGATCGATCGCGAGATGATGAAGCTGCACGAGCATGAAGGAGGCGGCTGAGATGCGCGTGCTCATCGTGGGCGCCGGGCGCGCAGGGCTGAGCGTGGCTGTGCACCTCGCGCAGACGGGCCATGAGGTGACCATCGTCGATCGCGACGACGCGATCGCCACGAGCGCCTTCGAGCGCCACGGCCTCGTCTCGCTCGTGGGGGACGCGACCGACGCCGGGCTCCTCAAGGAGGCCGAGGTGGGGCGCGCCGACGTGGTCGTGGCCATGCTCCGCCGCGACGCGGACAACCTCGCCGTCGCGCTGCTCGCCCAGGCCGCGGGCGCCAAGCGCGTGATGGTGCGCATGCGGGACCCCGACTACCGCAGCGTGTACGTGCGCGCGGGCGTGCACCGGATCCTCTCCGAGATCGACGTCTTCATCGGCGCGATGGCCACCGCCATCGAGCACCCGGGCGTCCGACACGCGATGGTGCTCGGCACAGGCGAGTCCGTGGCGTTCGAGCTCGACATCCCCGTCGACTCGATGGTCGCCGGCCGCACCGTGAGCGTCATCGCGGGCAGCGCCGGCTTCCCGGCGTCGTGCGTCTTCGCCGGCGTCTACCGCCCGGATGGCCGCGTCGAGGCGCCGCGCGGCTCCTCCGTCGTCGCGGGGGGCGCCACCGTGCTCCTCGTGGCCGCGCGCGACGAGCTCGCGAACGTCATCGCGTTCTTCCTCCGGCGCGACCCGGCGGCCGGGGGACACCACGAGCGTCGCTGAGCGCGGCTGACCCTGGCCGGACGCCGGCGAGCGCCCTCGAACGCCGCCCGGCGGCGCGATCGATCCCACCCGGCCGCTCCCGGACGGCGCGCCGATCGAGCTCCACATCGCCGGCCTCCACGTGCACACGCGCGGCCGTCGCGCGCGGCTCGAGATCGAGCGCGCTGGCGGGCGCTCGGCATGCGTGCTCGATATCCCACGCTGGGATTTCCACTGGCAAGGTAGTTGTACGCTCGCCGCGCCCGAGGTGCTCAATCCAGGCGACACGCTGTCGATCGAGCGTCCCTGGGACAACACGCCGGAGAACCAGCCGTTCATCGACGGACAGCCGCGGGGGCCGACGGACGTGGTGTGGGGAGAAGGCACGAACGACGAGATGTGCCTCGGCACCTTTTGCATGACCGGCCTCTGATCCCCGCCGCGCTGCGTCGCGCCCGGATTCCACCGCACGCGCGCGAATCCACGCCTCGTCACGGCGGCAATACCCCACACCTCAGGACATGGGGATTTGCGCCGCGCGTCGCGCGTTTCATGCGTCCTCGTCGAATTCAACGCGGAACCTCGCCCCGCGAGGCGGGTATAGTCGTCTCGCAGTAACGGGCGCGTCACGTCACCGTGAAACACACCTCAGCTCCCACCGTCACGCAGGCCGCCCTCCGGCCCGGCGGCGCCGACACGCGGCCGCGGGCGTCGGGCGCGCTGTCGCCGCCCACCCCGGGCCCGGCGAGCCTGAGCCCGCCGAGCTTCGTCCCGCCGAGCCGCGTCGAGGAGTACCGGCTCGTCCAGAAGCTCGGCAGCGGCGGCATGGGGGACGTCTACCTCGCGCACGACACGCTGCTCGACCGGATGGTCGCGGTGAAGTTCATCCGCGCGGCGGCGGCGGACGCCGAGGTGCGCGCGCGGCTGCTCGCCGAGGCGCGCGCGGCCGCCCGCATCCAGCACCCGAACGTCGTCGCCGTCTACCGCGTCGGCGAGCTCCGCGGCCAGATGTTCATCGTCTCGGAGTTCGTCCGCGGCCAGAGCCTCGATTGCGTCGACATCCCGATGCCCTGGCACAGCGTGCTCGAGCTCGCCGCGGGGCTCGCGCGCGGCCTCGCGGCCGCCCACCGCCGCGGGGTGCTGCACCTCGACATCAAGCCGGGCAACGCGGTGCTCACCGAGGAAGGCGAGGCGAAGCTCCTCGACTTCGGCCTCGCGAAGCTCCTCGACCCGGTGGCGCGCCCCGAGCCCGCCGAGCCGCTCGACGGCGAGATCGTCCGGGAGGCCGAGATGGCGGCGCGGCTGCTCGACGGGACGAAGCACGTCAGCGGCGGCACGCCCCACTACCTGCCGCCCGAGCTGTGGCGCGGCGACCTGCCGACGCGCCGCTCGGACGTGTACTCGCTCGGCGCGCTGCTCTTCGAGCTCTGCGCCGGCTCGCCGCCGCACGGCGACGTGGCGCCGCAGGATCTCCCGCGCGTCGCCTTGACCTTCCGGCCGATGCCCCTCGCCACGCTCGCGCCGGGCGTCGACGCGCGGCTCGCGGCGGTCATCGAGCGGTGCCTTGAGATCGAGCCCGCCGCCCGCTTCGCCTCGGGCGACGAGCTGCGCGATGCGCTGGAGGAGCTGCTCGCGAGGAGCCGGCACGCCGCGATCGCCCCGGAGGGCAACCCCTACCGCGGGCTGCTCGTCTTCGACCTCGAGCACCGCGCGATGTTCTACGGTCGCAGCTCCGAGACAGGGACGATCCTCGACAGGCTGCGCTCCGAGCCGATGATCGTCGTCGCGGGCGACTCGGGCTCGGGCAAGTCGTCGCTCTGCCGCGCCGGCGTGCTCTCGCGCGTGCTCGAGGGCGCCCTCGGCGGCGGGCGCGACTTCCAGGCGGCCATGATGGTGCCCGGCCGGCACCCGCTCGCCGCCCTGGCCGCCGCGCTCGAGCCCGTCCTCGGCGCCCCCGCCGAGCGCATCGCCGACGCGGTGCGCGCGGCCCCGGGCTCGCTCGTCCGCGACCTCCGCGCGCGCGTCGGCGAGCGCGGCGGGCTCGTGCTGTTCGTCGACCAGATGGAGGAGCTCGCGACGCTGAGCAACCCGGGCGAGGCGGCGCTCGTCGGCGAGGTCCTGAGCGCGTTCGCGGCGCGATCGCCCTCGCTGCGCCTGCTCGCCACGGTGCGCGGCGACTTCCTCGCGCGCGTCGCCGGCATCTCGGGCCTCGGCGACGAGATCGAGCGCGCGCTCTACCTGCTCCGCCCGATGTCGGCGGACAAGCTCCGCGAGGCCATCACCGGGCCGGCGCGGGCCAAGGGCGTCGCGTTCGAGTCCGACGCCGTCATCGACGCGCTCGTCGAGTCGACGGCGCGCGCCGAGGGCGGGCTGCCGCTGCTCCAGTTCGCGCTCGCCGAGCTGTGGGACGCCCGCGCCGCGCCCGACGCGCCGCTCAGCAGCGCCGATCTCGCGCAGATCGGCGGCGTCGAGGGCGCGCTCGCCCG
>NZ_JEMA01000266.1:10529-14855 GCF_001589285.1 Sorangium cellulosum
GAGGGCGCGCTCGCCCGCCACGGCGATCGCGTGCTCGGCCGCATGGCGCCGGCGGTGCACGCGGCCGCGCGGCGGCTGCTCGGCGCGCTCATCACCCCGCAGGGCACGCGGGCGCGGCGCGTCGAGGGCGAGCTCGCGCAGCCGGGCGGCGACGAGGCGGCGCGCGCGGCGCTCGACGCGCTCGTGCAGGGGCGCCTCGTGTTCGCCCGCGAGGGCGAGCAGGGGACGGTCTACGAGATCGCCCACGAGGCGCTGATCCACGGCTGGGGGACGCTGCGCCACTGGCTGGAGGAGCAGCGCGAGCAGCGCGCGACGCGCCAGCGCCTCGAGGCGTCCGCCGCCGAGTGGGAGCGGCTCGGCCGGCGCCGCGACGCGCTCTTCAGCGCGCGCCAGCTCAAGGAGGCGAAGGGCCTCGATCCGGGCGATCTGCCGCCGCGCGAGGCGGCGTTCCTGACGGCGTCGCGGCGCGCCGTCCTGACGCAGCGGGCGATCCGGTGGGCGCTCGTCGTGGGCGTGCCGCTCGTCGCCGCGCTGCTCTACGGCGCGCTGGAGCTCAGGGCGTCGCGCCAGCTCGCCGCGCGCGCGGACCGGAAGATCCAGGAGGCGGCCGTCACCACGGCCGCCGCGGCGCGCGAGAGCGCCGCGGCCGAGGCGCTCGCCGCGGAGGCGCTCGCGACGTTCGACGACCGGCGCCGCGAGGAGGGCGAGGCGCTCTGGGACCGCGCGCGCCGGCGCGCCGCCGAGGCCGAGGGGCTCTACCTGCAGGCCAGCCAGAAGCTGGAGGCGGCGCTCACGCTCGACGGCGCGCGCGCCGACGCGCGCGCGCGGCTCGGCGACATCCTCTACGAGCGCGCGCTCGCCGCGGACCGGCGGGGCCACACCTCGCTGCGCGACGAGCTGCTCCAGCGCATGATCACGTACGATCCCGACGGCGCGCGCCAGCAGCGGTGGAACGCGCCCGCCGAGGTCGCCATCGAGACCGATCCTCCCGGCGCGGAGATCACGATCGAGCGGTACGAGGGCGACGCGGAGGGGCGCCGGCTGCTGGCCGATCGGCGGCTCCTTGGCGCGACGCCCCTGTCGCGCATCTCGCTCGCGCAGGGCTCTTACCTGCTCACCTGCGAGGCGCGCAACCGCGCCATCGTCCGCTATCCGTTCCTGGTCCGCCGCGGGGAGTCGCTGCGGCTCTCCGTCCCGCTGCCGCACGCCGGCGACGTCCCCCCCGGGTTCATCTACGTCCCGCCGGGCCGGTTCCTGTTCGGCGCCTCGCTGGACGACATGTACCGGTGGGCGTTCCTCTCCACCGTTCCGCTCCACGAGATCAGCACGGGCGCTTACCTCATCGCGCGTCACGAGACGACGTTCCAGGAGTGGCTCGACTACATCGAGGCGCTCCCGAGAGAGCCCCGCGGACGCCCCTCGATCCAGGCGGGCAACGGCGCCATGACAGGCGCCCTCGGGCTCCGCCAGCTCCCGAGCGGTGTATGGCAGCTAACAATTCAACCCACGGTGCAATCCTACACGGCGCGCGCCGGGGAGCCGCTCGTCTATGCCTCCCGGGGGGTGCGGGCGCAGCAGGACTGGCTCCGTTTTCCTGTCACGGGCATCTCCTTCGCTCAGGCCACCGAGTACGCCGCGTGGCTCCACCAGACAGGCCGTGTCCGCGGGGCCCGCCTCTGCACCGACCACGAGTGGGAGCGCGCGGCGCGCGGCGCCGACAGCCGCATCTTCCCGCACGGGGACAGCCTCTCTCCCGGCGACGCCAACTTCGATGAGACCTACGGCAAGGAGAGCTCCACGATGGGTCCGGATGAGGTGGGCTCGCACCCTGCCTCACGTAGTCCCTTCGGGGTCGACGACATGGCGGGGAACGTCCTGGAGTGGGCGATTTCTTCGATCGAGGTGGATAAAGTACTTTTACGCGGCGGTGCTTACCTCTACGATCAAACATCGGTCCGGAGTGACAATCGGACCGTCGTTGACGGCACCTTCCTCGATCCGGTGATCGGTCTCCGCATCTGCGCCTCGTTCCCTCCACCGCCGTGAGGGACGAGGCCTGCTGCGGCGCCAGGCGGCGCAGCAGCAGGCCTCGTCCCTCGCGCGGCCGGGGCCCGAGCGCCGGAGGGGAGATCGTCAACGCAGTGACGTCACCGTTTCAGCGCTGGTTTCGGAGGCGATCATGGTGCAACGAGGGTTCCTGGCAGTGGCGGTGGTCGGGCTCTTGTCCCTGGGCGGCGGGTGCGCCGCGGAGAGCGATGTCGACGAGGGGGAGGAGGAGCCGGCGGAGAGCGCGCTCGCGCTGAGCGCGCTCAACAACCTCACCCTCAACGGCACGCGCCTGAACGGCACCCAGCTCAACGGGGTCCGCTTCAACGGGGTCCGCTTCAACGGGGTCCGCTTCAACGGGGTCTCGCTGAGCGCGACGACGCTGGTCGGGACGCNTCGCTGAGCGCGACGACGCTGGTCGGGACGCGCGCGACCGACGGCCGGCGCTTCCAGGGGGCCGACTTCATCGGGGTGGACATCGAGGCGGTCCTGGACGACCTGTCGACCACGACTGTCCGCATCACGGACATCGTCGAGCGCGGCGGGCTCTCGTACTACACGGTGAAGTACAACGCCGGCGGCGGCCTGTGGGCGAACATCTGCGGTGAGGGCCTCGAGGCGATCCCGGTGCGGGGGACGTGGGACGCGGCGACCGGCGACTACGCGGACGACGGGAGCAGCTTCACCTTCGGCTGCCAGGGCGCGGCGATCGGGAAATGCGCCGAGTGGGGGTACAACGGGTGGGCGCCCCGGGCGGAGTGCAACGGGACCGTCTGCGCGAGCCGGGACCTCTCGTATCTTCATCAGGCGTGCGTCCGCCTTGTGCGCGCGGACTACTGCGGCGACGGCGTGCCGCACACGAGGGCCGGGACGGCGATCGACGTCTGGGACGCGCTCGGCATCCAGACGGAGACGCAAGGCTCCGGCATGGCCGTCGAGGCGGAGTGGACCGTGGACGGCGCCGCGTGCGTCAGGCACACGCGGTGGAAGGGCCTCGAGACCAGCAACCCGGACCGCGACTACATCATGACGCATTGCCCGGAGCGGTGGGCCGGGAACGACACGATCTGCGGCGGAGGCTCGTCGACATTCCACAAGGTGAACGGCTTCGCGACGCCGCTCGGACAGCGGCGCCTCCTGCGGAACGCGTCGTTCACGAGCAACGTGAGCCTGCTGTAGGCGCGCGCCGCGCCGCTGGGCGCGATGACGGCCGCGCCCGGGCGGGAGTGCCAGAGTGTGTCAGCGCCGCGCGCGAAGGGCGATGGGCGCGCGCCGCTCGACGGGCAGCGCTCACCGGCCTTGACGTGCCATGGCCCCGGCCCGCGTGGCACATGGCTTGCGATGGGATGCGGCGCAAGCCGCCATGTCGCGAGCTCCTCGCAGTGCTCACGAGGCAGCGGGCATGGGGCTGGAGGTGCACGCCATGCTGCTCGACCCATCGTTTCGACGAACGCTCATCGCCCGTCTCTTGCTGAGCGCCGGCCCCTCGACGGCGGCCGCGCTCCTCGTCGCGGCCCCGGGCTGCGGGGGGGAGCCCGAGGCCGCCGATGTCCGCTGCTTCGAGTGGCCCGAGGAGCTCGGGGCGTGCCTGGACCGCAGGCAGGCGGTCGAGGAGCTCAGGACCCTTTACCCGAAATGCGATGACTACATCGAGTCGGTGGAGAGCGACGCAGTCCAGCGAGACGGCACTTGCTGTTATGAGGTGACCTCGAGGCACAACTCCATGTACTGCGGCGTGCCGGGCCGGCCGTTCACGCTGGAGGGGCACCGGCGCACGGCGGTCCCGCGGGCGGCCGACCCCGGGTGGCTCGCGCGCGGGAGAGAGAGCCGAGCGGGCGGGATGACGCCCTCGCTGGCGGAGCTCACGGACGAGGAGCGGGAGACGCTCGCGGAGAGCTGGCTCCGGAGCGCGCTGGAGGAGCACGCGTCGGTGGCGTCGTTCGCGCGCTTCGCGCTGGACCTGATGGCGCTCGGGGCGCCGTCGTCGCTGGTGGAGGCGGCGCACATCGCGGCGCTCGACGAGGTCGGCCACGCCCGGCTCGGCTTCTCGCTCGCGTCCGCGTACCGTGGCGAGCCCGTCGGTCCCGCCGCGCTGCCGATGCCGGGCGGGGTGCCCGTCGCCGCGGACCTCGTGTCGCTGGCGCGCGCCGCCGCGGAGGAGGGCTGCGTGGGCGAGACGGTGGCGGCGCTGATGGCGGCGGAGCAGCGCGCCCGCGCCGGGGACGCCGCTGTGCGCGCGGCGCTCGAGGCCATCGCGGAGGACGAGGCGCGGCACGCCGA
>NZ_JEMA01000267.1 GCF_001589285.1 Sorangium cellulosum
GCGCTCGCCCTCGCCGCGGCGCCGCTCCTCTCCGGCCCGCGCGGGCTCGCTGTCGAAGCGCCCCTGTACGCGCGCGCCATGGCGATCGCCGGGATCATGGCGCTCTCGTTCTATGCCGGTCACTCGGGGGTCGCGAGCATCCAGATCGCGCTCCTGTCGATGCTCGGGTTTCGCGTCGGCGAGCGATACGTGTTCCCCCTGGCCGCCACGAGCCCTCGTGACTTCTGGCGCCGCTGGAACGTCCACCTCGGCCAGTGGCTCCGGCGCTACGCCTACATTCCCTGCGTTCGTTCGCTCGGGCGGCGCGTGCCGGTGCCTGTCGCCGATGCGATCGCCGTGCTCGCCGCGTTCGGCCTGTGCGGCGTCCTCCACGCCGGGGTGCAGCTGCTGATTCACGGCCAGATGCCGTGGACGGTGGTGGCCGCCTTCGGCGTGCATGGCTGCGCGCTCGTCGCGTGGGACCGCGCGGCGCGCGCGTGGCGGGCGCGCCCCGGCCGCGGGACGGGCTCGGCCGCCTCGCGCGAGGCGTCGCGGCTCCTCTTCCTTCAATTCTCCCTCGTGATGCTCCTCTGGCTCTATCCGGCGCTCACCGGCGCCTCGGCATCTGCCAGGTGACCGATCGCGCCGGCGCGCGAGCGCCGTGGGGCACGGCGCCGCGCTCGTCGTGAGCCCGCAGCGGTCCCCTGTCCCGGAGCTACCCGTGGGGCTCGCGCTCCGGCCCGAGGCCGTGGCGATGCAGCAGGCGGTACAGGTACCGCCGATCCAGCCCCGCGGCGGCCGCGGCCCGCGAGACCTTCCCGTCATGGGCCCGGAGGAGCGCCTCGAAGTAGCGGCGCTCGAAGTCCGCGAGCACCCGGTCGCGCGCCTCGGCGTAGGGCACGCCGACGTCGATCGCCGCCGGCGCGCTCGGCGGCGCCTGATCGCCCATGGGCGGCGGCGCGCGGAACACGAGGTATTGCTCCACGTAGTTCCTCAGCTCGCGCACGTTGCCCGGCCACGCCGCGCGCTTCATCCGGGCGATGACCTGCGGCTCCCGCAGCGCCGCGGCCTCCTCCGGCGTCGCGTGGAGCGCGGCGAGCAGATCGTCGAGCAGCGCCGGGATGTCCTCCGGCCGCTGCCGCAGCGGCGGCATCGGGATGCGCACGACAGCGATCCGGAAGTAGAGATCGGCCCGGAAGCGGCCCGCGTTGACCTCGGCGCGCAGGTCCCTGTGCGTGGCGGCGATGACGCGCACGTCGACGGGCCGCGGCGTGTTGGTCCCGACGCGGCGGATCTCGCGCGCCTCGAGCGCCCGCAGGAGCTTCGGCTGGAGGTCGAGCGGCAGCTCGCCGATCTCGTCGAGGAAGATCGTCCCGCCCGACGCCTCCTCGAAGGCGCCGATCCGCTGCTCGCCCGCGCCCGTGAACGCGCCCTTGGCGTGCCCGAAGAGCTCGCTCTCGATGAGGTTGCCGTGGATCGCCCCGCAGTCGACGACAACGAACGGCCTGTCCCGCCGCGCGCTCCGCTCGTGCACCGAGCGCGCCGCCTGGCTCTTGCCGGTGCCCGTCTCGCCCTCGAGCAGCACCGTCACGTCGCGCTCCGCGGCCCGCGCCAGCATCGCGAACACCGCCCGCATCGCCGCCGACGCGCCCGAGAGCGCGCCGAACCGCGCCTCCTCCCAGAGCGGGAGGCGGTTGTGCTCCGTCCCGAACTCGAAGCGCGCCACCGTCTTGCCGAGCCGGATGAGGCTTCCGGTGCGCAGGAGGGCCTCGATCACGTGCACGCCGTCGACAACGGTGCCGTTGTGGCTCCGGAGGTCGCGGACGCGCGCGCCGCCCGCCTCGATGCGGATCTCGCAGTGGAACCTGGACACCGTGGCGTCGGCGACCAAGAGATCGTTGCCCTCGCCCGACCCGATCGAGCACCGATCGGCGGAGGAGTCCCAGACGGCGCCCCTGGCCGGCCCCTCCACGAGCTCGACGCGGAAGCGGCGGACCATGCCCGCGCTGTCGTCCAGGCGCGCGCCCGGGTGGGTCAGCGTGTCCGCGCCGCCCGCGGCTCTCTTCGGAGGTTCGCTCGCCATGGCGACACGATACTACGGCGACGTCCCGCCCATCGAGGCGGCCGCGGCGCGGTCCCGCTCAGAAGGACCCGATCGGCCCCGCCGACAGCGGGCGCGAACGACGACGGCCCTCAGCGCATGTCGTCGATCGCGCCGCGGATGAGCCGCACGAGGTCGCGCCGCATCTCGGCGCTCACCGTGTGGCCGACGTCCGGGTAGCTCTGCAGGCTCGCCTTGACCCCGAGCCCGCTCAGCGCCGCGATCGCGTCGCGGGTCGGGCCGAACGGCACCCGCCGGTCGGCGTCGCCGTGCAGCGCCACGAGCGCGGGCGTCGCCGGATCCGCCGCGCTCCCGGCGGGCAGCACCGCGGCGGGGACCCAGCCGCTCACGGGGAACGCCGCGCCGACGACGCGCGGGTGGCGCAGCGCGAGCGCGAAGCTGAGCGCGCCGCCCTGGGAAAAGCCCGTCACGACGGCCTTGCCGCGCGTCGGCCGCTCGGCGGCGATCCGCTCTATCGTCGCCGCGAGCGCGCCGGCCGCGCGCAAGACACCCTGTCCCACATCGTCGCTCCCGAGCGCCCGCTGGAGAGGAAACCACGAATAGCCGTCATTGTACGGCGTGAGCCCGCGCGGCACGATGAGGCGCGCCTTGAAGTCGGCGCCCGAGAGCAGCCCCGCGAACGACTCGGGCCTGTCGCCGAGCCCGTGAATCGCGACGACGAGCGGGAGCGCCTCGCTCCGGTCCGCGCCGCCGGTGATCTCCTCGAGGTACTCGACCGCGGCGGCGGGGGCCGTCGTGCTCGCGGCAGGCGCGGCGGGAGGCGCCTGCGACCCTGTGCCCGCCCCGACGCCGCCCCCGGACGGCGCTGCCCGCCGCTCGCACGCGGCGAGCGCGGCGAGCAACGCGAGCGCGGACCAGGCGGCGCGGCGGCGGAGGTGAGAGGGGCGCATGGAGGTGAGGGTGCTGAATCCGCGGCGCGGCAGCAACGGCGAACTTACCCCGGAGGCGACGCCGCCCCGCCTCGGCAGGAGCAGCGAGCCATCGAGATCTCCTGCGAACTCCGGTGTTCACCGGAGATCACCCGCGCGAGAGAGCGAATCTGGCGCTGTTGGATTTGTCTGCTTCAGGGCGATCGCCAGGCCTCGGCGCAGAAATAGGGTAGTTTGGGGTTGTTAGTAAAGAGTGCTTCCAACATAACTTGATCGAGCTGCTTATCGGGAGAATTCGATGAACTCACTGGCTTATCGATTGACCAGCTCCCCGCGATGGCGGCGGGCGCTCGGCGCGGGGGTGAGCGTCGCTGCGCTCTTGCTCTCGGGGTGTACGGGCTCCGTGGGGGAGGGGGACGAGGGCGGCGGCCGCGTGCCGGGCGGCTCGACGGGCGGCTCGACGGGCGGCTCGACGGGCGGCGCGGCAGAGGCGCAGGTCGCCGAGCGCAGCATGTTCCCGCGGCTGAGCCACGCGCAGTGGGAGAACACAGTGCGCGACCTCCTGCGCCTCGACGACAGGCCCGGCCTCTCGGCCTCGTTCACCACCGATCCGCTCGGCGGCGTGTTCGACAACAACGAGGCTGCGCTCCAGGTGACGCCGGGTCTCTGGGGCGATTACCAGCGGGCGGCCGAGGAGCTCGCGGCCATGGTGGTCGACGACGAGGGCAAGCTCGGCCGGCTCCTCCCCGCGGATCTGCCGGCCGAGCCGGAGGCGCGGGCGCAGGCGTTCATCGAGCGGTTCGGCGAGCGGGCGTTCCGCCGCCCGCTCACGGCCGAGGAGCGGGGCCAGTACCTCGCGCTGTTCAGCCGGGGCAAGGAGCTCTACGAGGGAGAGGAGCCGTTCGCCGCGGGCGTGCGCGCGGCGCTCGAGGCGTTTCTGCAGTCGCCCCATTTCGTCTACCGCGTCGAGCTCGGCGCGGGGCCGGCGAAGGGCGGGCTCATCCCGCTGAGCGCCTACGAGATCGCGACGAAGCTCGCGTTCCTCTTCTGGAACACGATGCCCTCCGACGAGCTCCTGGCCGCGGCGAAGGCGGGCGAGCTCGCGACCCCGGAGGGCGTCCGCGCGTACGCGGAGCGCATGCTGGAGGACCCGCGGGCCCGCGAGGTCGTCGGCGCGTTCCACCGCCAGCTCTACGACTACGAGATGTACCACGACCTCAACAAGGACCAGGCGCTCTTCCCCGAGTTCGTCCCCGAGATGGGCGACGCCCTGCAGCGCGAGGCGGAGCTCTTCGTGGATCACGTCGTGTTCGACGAGGAGGGCGGGCTCACCGACCTGCTCACCTCGCGCACAGCGTTCGTGAACGGCCACCTCGCGGCGGTCTACGGCGTCGACGGCAATTTCGCGAACGAATTCAAGCGGGTGGAGCTCGACGCGGCCGAGCGCTCGGGGCTCCTCACGCGGCTCGGCTTCCTCGCGTCCAAGGCGACGGCGCGGCAGCCCGACTCCATCCACCGCGGCGTCTTCGTGAACCTCAGGATCCTCTGCGTCGCGCTGCCGTCGCCGCCCGACAACGCGACAGGGCTGCCGCCGGACGAGAAGGCGACCAACCGCGAGCGCGTCGAGGCGCACACGGGCAAGGGGACGTGCGGCGAGGCGTGCCACGCCACGCTCATCAACCCTGCCGGGTTCGCGTTCGAGCAGTACGACGCGATCGGCAAGCACCGGACGACCGACAACGGGACGCCGGTCAACGCCGCGGACACCTACAGGCTCGGCGGCGAGCCGCGGACGTACGCGGATGCCGTCGAGTTCAGCCAGCTCCTCGCCGAGAGCAGCGAGGCGCACGCGTGCTACGCGAAGCACTGGGTCGAGTTCGCCCAGGGCCGCGACGCGCGCGTGAAGGACAAGGCGTTCATCAAGGAGCTCGGCGAGGCGTCGCGCGGCGGCGCCTCGACCCGGGAGCTCATCCTCCGGATCGTCTCCTCCACTCCCTTCCTCGCTCGTGTCCCCGCGGAGGCGCAATGATCACCCGACGACGTGTGCTTCGAGGCCTGTTTGGCGTCACTGTCGCGCTCCCGTTCCTGGAGACCTTCGCGCCGCGGCGCGCCGCGGCCGGCACGGGCGACGTGCCGCCCTTCGCGATCTTCATGCGCCAGGCGAACGGCGTGGCGCAGGAGGTCGGCGACGAGCCCGAGATGTTCTGGCCCAGGGAGGTCGGCCCGGTGTCCGCCGAGTCGATGGCGCGGGACAGCGACCGCGCGGTGAGCGAGCTCAAGGATCACGCGAGCAAGCTGATCCTGGTGCGCGGCGTCAAGTTCGCGTTCCAGGGCAACGGGTGCGGCCACTCCGGCGGCGGCAACCAGTGCCTCACGGCGGCGCGCGTGTCGGAGGACCCGTCGGGCAACGAGTCGCTCGCGATGGGCGAGTCGATCGACAACCGCATCGCGAGCGAGCTCAACCCGCCAGGCGTCGAGCCGCTGACGCTCTACGCGGGCAGGATGGCCGGCTACATCAACGAGGTGCTCTCGTACCGCGGGCCGATGCAGCTCCGCGCCGCCGAGCGCAACCCGTTCAACGCGTACCAGAAGCTCTTCGGGCTCGTCCAGACGGACGCCGAGGCGATGAAGGCGCTCGCCGCGCGCCGCGCCAGCGTGAACGACCTGGTCCGCGGGGAGATGAAGGCGCTGATGGGCCGGAGCGACCTCAGCAAGAGCGATCGCGCGCGGCTGGAGCTCCACTTCGACAGCATCCGCGACCTGGAGGCCTCGCTCGCGTGCGAGCTCCCGGCGGAGCGGGTCGCCGAGATGGAGGCGATCTCCCCGAAGGCGGGCAGCAACGACAACGTGGAGGCCGTCGCCCGCATGCAGATGGACATCATCGCGCTCGCGATGGCGTGCGGCGTCACGCGCGCGGCGACGCTCCAGGTGGGCGACGGCAACGACGGCACCGAGTACACGATCGGCGGCGTGCGGCAGAAGAGCTTCCACAAGATCTCGCACCGCATCGACAGCGACGGCTCCGAGGGCCCGCCGATCGAGGGCGCCCAGGAGCTGCACCACCAGATCGACAGGATCCACGCGCGGATCTTCAAGCACCTGCTCGACCGGCTCGCGGCCTACGACCTCGGCTCGGGGACGCTCCTCGACCACGGCGTGGCCGTGTGGCTCAACGATCTCGGCGACAAGTACCACTCGTACCGGAAGGTCCCGTACATCCTCGCCGGCGGCGCCGCCGGCGCCCTGAAGACGGGCCAGTTCGTCGACGTGAACATCACCAACAACAAGCTGCTCAACACGATCGGCGCGGCCATCGGCTGCACCAACGGCCAGGGCGGCCCGCTCGACGACTTCGGCGACGAGAGCCTGGAGGGCGGCCTGGTCGACGCGATCCTCAAGGCCTGAGCGCGCCGTCGGCCCGCGCCCCGCTGGGCCAGGGCCGACGGCGCGCGCGGGCTCCGCCGCTCAGGAGAGGAGCTCGACGGCGACCTCGACAGTGGTCTTCTGGCCGTTGCGCAGCAGGTCGACCTTCACCTTCTCGCCCGGCTTCTTGCTGTCGAGCGCGTTGTAGAGCGCGTCGTAGTCGGGGACCGGCGTGCCGTCGATGCCGACGATCACGTCGCCCAGCACGAGCCCGCGGTCGCCCTCGGAGAGGCCGCGCAGGCCGGCCTTGTCGGCGGGGCCGCCGGGGACGACGCCCATCACGATGACGCCGCGGATGCCGTTGCGGCGCTCGAGGCGGTGGGCCGGGTCGAGCTGGATGCCCAGGCCGACCTGCTCGGCCTTCCCTGTCCTGATGATCTGCGGGACGATCCGCGCGATCGTCGTCGAGGGCACGGCGAAGCCGATGCCGGCGGACGCGCCGCTCTTCGAGAAGATCATCGTGTTCATGCCGATGAGGTGCCCGCTCGAGTCGAGCAGCGGGCCGCCGGAGTTGCCTGGGTTGATGGCGGCGTCGGTCTGGATCATGTCGCGGATGGTCACGCCGCCCGCGCCCTCGACCTGGCGCCCGAGCGCGCTGATGATCCCCGTGGTCAGCGTGTGATCGAGGCCGTACGGGTTGCCGATCGCGATCGCCTTCTGCCCGACCTCCAGCGGCTCGCGCAGCGGCGCGACCTGGATCGGCTTGAGCATCTCCTTCGGCGCGTCGATCTTGAGCACCGCGATGTCCTTGCGCGGCTCGACGCCGACGACCCGCGCCGGGAACGTCTTCTCCCCCTCGAGCCGGACGACGAGCGACTGGGCGTTGTCCACGACGTGGAAGTTGGTGACGATGTGCCCGTCGGCGTCCCAGACGAAGCCCGAGCCGGAGCCGGCGGGCACCTCGACGGCGGTCCCCCAGAAGCGGTCCACCACGAGGCGCTTCTGCGTCACGAACACCGTCGCGGGGGCGACCTCGCGGAACACGGAGATGGTGTTGCGCTCGTCCTCGATGAGCGCGCCCTTCGAGGGCGGCGGGACGGGGGGCGGCAGCACGTCGATCGTCGAGGGCGTCGGGGGCGCCTCCGGGACCTTCGTCGCGCTCGGCGACTGGGGGCCGCCGGGGGTGGGCCTCTCCTTGCATCCCGGGGCGACGAGGGCAGCGGCGAGCGCGGCGACGGCGATCAAGGCTGGGAGTCGAGCGTGTTCGCGGTGGCGCATGCGGCCCAATCTAGCCTGCGATCGGCGGGCCGTCTCCTTTGCGGCGCCCGACGGTCCAGGCGGCGCGGCAGTCTGCCGCGCGCAACGGATGCGCGGGAGCGTGGACGGCGGCCGATCGCGGTGGCGCCGGATCGGATCCGAGATGCAAACGGGCGAAGTTGCGGTAGAGGTGGCCCTGACGGATGAAGCCCATGACCTCCTCTTCAACGAAATTTCAGACCACCCCCCCGGCCGTGAAGGAGCCCGTCAAGGTGCTCCTTCTGGAGAACATCCACCAGAGCGCACACGAGCTCTTTCGGTCTCGGTCGTTCGAGATCGAGACGCGGAGCTCCGCGCTGAAGGAGGACGATCTCATCGCCGCGCTCGCGGGGGTCGATGTCGTCGGCATCCGGAGCAAGACGCACGTGACGGCGCGCGTCCTGGAGAAGGCCGACAAGCTGCTCGCCATCGGCTGCTTCTGCATCGGCACGAACCAGGTCGACCTCGACGCGGCGAACCGGCGCGGGGTGCCGGTGTTCAACGCGCCGTTCAGCAACACGCGCAGCGTCGCCGAGATGATCATCGCCGAGTGCGTCATGCTGGCCCGGCAGCTCGGCGACCGGTCGCGCGAGGTGCACGCCGGCACCTGGAAGAAGGTCTCGAAGGCCTGCTACGAGATCCGCGGCAAGACGATCGGCCTGATCGGCTACGGCCACATCGGCCAGCAGCTCGGCGTGCTCGCCGAGGCGATGGGGATGCGCGTCGTCTACTACGACATCGCCCAGAAGCTCCCGATGGGCAACAACCGCCCGCTGCCGACGCTCCAGGCGCTGCTCGCGGAGTCGGACTACGTGTCGCTCCACGTGCCGGCGACGCCGGAGACGCACAAGATGATCGGCGCGGCCGAGCTCGCGCACATGCGCAAGGGGTCGTACCTGCTGAACGCGAGCCGCGGGACGGTGGTGGTGATCCCGGCGCTGGCCGAGGCGCTGAAGAGCGGGCACCTCGCGGGCGCGGCGATCGACGTGTACCCGGAGGAGCCGGAGTCGAACTCGGACGGGTTCCGCACGGAGCTGCAGGAGCTGCCGAACGTGATCCTGACGCCGCACATCGGCGGGTCGACCGAGGAGGCGCAGGAGGCCATCGGGCGGGAGGTGTCGCGGGCGGTGACGCAGTTCGCGACGACGGGGGCGACGACGGGGGCGGTGAACTTCCCGACCGTCGAGCTGCCGCCGCTCAAGGGGACGCACCGCGTCCTCAACGTGCACCGCAACGTGCCCGGCGTGCTCCGCGACGTGAACCGCATCGTGTCGGACGTGAACGCCAACATCGACAGCCAGGTCCTGTCGACGGACGCGAACATCGGGTACCTCATCATGGACCTGTCGCAGGACGTGTCGGCGGAGGTGGGCCGGCGTATCGGGGCGCTCGAGACGAGCATCCGGACGCGCGTGCTTTACTGATCCGGCGAGGGCCCGGCCTGCCGAGGAATCCCCTCGAGCTCTTCGGAAGATTCACAGGGAGGCAAGGAGGCGGGGAGGAAATCTTCGAGATCCTCCCTGTCTCCCCGCCTCCCTGTTCAATTTCTCCCCTGAAGAGGGCTGCCAGATAAGAGGACTCCTTGGCCCGGCCTGCGGTCGATCTTGGGAGGCGAGATCCGGTCGCGAAGGCATAGGGGGCGAGTCGCTGACGCGCGGTGAGCGTCGTCGGGAGCGGGGCTCGTGCGCGGGCCGCGGCATGAGCTTCCGGGGCGCGAGGCGCACCATTGTTCGGCGAGGCCGAACAATGGTGCGCCGAAAATGCCGATTCACAGGCGAATCGAGGTGGCGCAATCTCGGGGGCTACTCGAGGCGAGGTGACCGGGAGGCTGGCCGCGCAGGGGCGGCGGGGCCGGGGCTCGCCTGGCTTGACGTGGAGGATTTGCGATGAAGATCGAGAGGCTCTTCAACGTGCTGATCTTGAGCGGCGCGGCCGTGGGGCTCGCCGCTTGCAGCGACGACGGCGGCAGCGGCGGCAGCGGCGGCGCCGGCGCGGCGGGCACCACGGGCTCGACGAGCGGGGACGCCANCGGCGCGGCGGGCACCACGGGCTCGACGAGCGGGGACGCCACCGGCAGCGGCGGGGGAGGCGGGGGCGGCGGAACCGCCAGCAGCGGCGGCGGCGCGGAGGGCGGGAACGGAGGCGGCGGGGGCGCGACGGCGGGGAGCGGCGCGGGCGGCGAGGACAGCCTCGACTGCTCGTCGACGCCCCTCGCGTCGGACGCGTGCGGTTGCCCCTGCTGCTGGATGGGCGACGGATGCCTCAACAACGAGCCGTGCTGCCCACCAGGGTTCTGTGATGCGGGCAACGACGGCGCGGGGTGCTGCAGTGGCTGAGGGCAGCTCGGCGGGCGCGCGCGCGGCCGCGGCGGGGGTCTGGAGGAGCCGGACGTGCGCGGAGCTGGAGGCGGCCGCGCGGTTCTCGCGGCTCGCCGAGCAGCTCGCGGCGGCCGGCGCCGTGGCGCCC
>NZ_JEMA01000268.1 GCF_001589285.1 Sorangium cellulosum
CAGGGACCAATGCCTAGAGCCAATGGGGCTCTGACGCTCCGCCGCGTCACATCGCGCAGGAGTCTCCGGGCGACGTGACCCACCGCCCCGGAACCACAGGAGCGCATGTAAGCACCGCGACAAGCAAACTGTCTAGAGTGACGCGCGCTGACAGCAAGAATTGGTCGGCTGACCAGCGCGCGCAGCGTGCCTGTACGGTGGGATGGCCGCTACGAGGAGACGGATCTTCGGATCGCGTCTGGATTTCCTTCTATGAAACGCAGCATCAAGACAGATCCCCCGATCGCCGACCTGACACCGTGACGCCGTCGGTGCCCCCGAGCCTCGGGCAGCCCGGGATCGGAGGCCGTGCAACCACGATGCGTCCTGGTCCCCTCGCGAGCGCGCTCGCCCGCGACCACAACGCGTCCTGGTCCCCCCGCGAGCGCGCTGGTAGTGCTGCACTTTGGTTTTGAGTGCTGCACTTTGACTCCGGACCTCGCCTGACGGGCTAAGTTCGGCCGAAGTAGTGCAGCCCGCGTCGGCGCCAACCGACCGGGCTGCGTGGCCGAACCCCGTACCACGAGGTCCGACGATGCAGTTGTACCTGATCCCACCCGACGGTGGGCAAGGCGAAGGTGCGCCCGCGCGCCGCCGCCGTTCCATCCCGTGTCTCTCCCTCACCCCGCAGCAGCGCAAGCGGCTCCGTGCCGCGCTGCGCAACCTGCGTGCCGCATACGGCTCGTGGGCATGCCTTGCCGACGTCATGGGCATGTCCGTCACGAGCGTCGAGGCCATCGCGAACGGTCGCGACGCAGGGTCGCCAGCGACCGCACAGCGCGCCGCGAAGGCAGCGGGCCTCACCGTTGAGCAGCTCCTCGGCGGGCTCGTTGCGGCCGACCGCTGCCCAACCTGCGGGAGGTCCGGGTGAGGAAGCCGCGGAAGGGGGTCAAGCGCCCGCCTGCCGCCAGACACCCCAAGCAGAGGCCGACGATGCAGGCGATCCTTGCCGAGCGCGGCATCATCCTCGCCACACTCGCAGGCGTCCCGAAGCGCGACCGCGCCGACCTGGAGCAGATCGTCATCGTCGCCGCGTGGCGCGCCGTGGAGCGCGGGCTCTACCGGCCGGATCCGAAGCTGAAGCCCAGGGACGCCCTGCGGAAGTGGCTCCACGGCATCACCTGGCGGCAGGCGTCGCACTACTTCGGGAGCGCCTGGGTGCGTCGCATCGTCCTCGACGAACAGCCGCTCTGGTTGCTGCGTGAGCCTGTCGGTCCGGACCTCCACGCCCAGGTCGAGGCACGCGACCTGCTCAGGGCGATCGAACGGCTGGAGCCGCGCCATCAGGAGATCCTCTTGGCTGTCGACGCCCCGGAGAGCCTCTCCGCGTTCGCCAGGCAGCGCGGGATGAGCCCGTTCACCGCTGCCAGCCGCCTCCGCATCGCACGTGAGGCGCTCGCCCTGCGGCTCAGTAGGTGGCGCCGATGAACGACCGCGAGACGCGCCGCGTGCTGACCCTGGAGGACCTGACCTACCTCGCCGAGCGGGCGCGCGCGCTGGAGACCTACGCTGTCCGCCCTTGGGGCCGCGACCGGATCTGGGCCTCCGTGCTCGCCGCCCAGATGGAAGCGAAGACCCGCGCCGAGCGCGAAGCCGCCGCAGAGGCGCGCGGCGCCTTGCAGATCCTCGACGCCATCGAGCGGCACTTCGTCGTCAAGTAGCCAGCCGCTTCCTGCCTTCATCGCTCCCGCTTTTCTCCCATCACGCCACAGCGACACCCTGAACGTCTGTCGCTGAACACGCGACAGCCTACAGTGTCGATTGTTCGACGTGTACAACACATTCTCCGGCCAGGAGGATGTCCTAAATGTCAGATGATGAACTCGCAAAATACTTGTCCATAGTTGATGAAGCAGAAAAGGAGGCTGAGCGCACCAAGGCCGAGGAGATCCGCGCAGCCAACGAAAGAAACGCCGCGGCCAACGAGGTTGCAGAATATATCAAGAGCGCCACTGACACAATGCAGCGAGGCCTAAGCGGTCTGCTCACCGCAACGCGCAGGGCACAGAGGCAAACCAGGTCGTTTTCCATAAACGCGGAACCGACAAAGTCGGAGAAGTTTCTTATAGGAGACATACACGCAAATACTCTTTATCTCTTCGTGTTCCCTCATCCCAAAGTACACCCAACGCGGGGCGCTCTGCACGCGTGCATCGGGTTGGCCAAGTCAACGATTAATGCCAAGCACGGGTGGCGTCTGCACGAGTTTACGTCAGCCGATGCTGGCGTCAGCGGGCTAAAGAATGTCACGGCGACGCGACATCTCAACGTGGGCGACGCATACACGCAGGATATGGTCAAGGAGACCAGCAACAATCTCCTAGCCACAATCAACGCGCTATACACCAGGAAACGCGACGATGACGAGGACGACTGACTACCACCCTGCGGCGCATCCTGTCGGGAGCGAGCAGGCTAGGCGCCAGTCGTCGTGTAGCGACATGTAGATCGCGATATTCTCATCTAGAGATAGCTCCAGGCTCATCCCTCTGAATGCATCGCAATGGCCGATCAACTCTCGTCCGGCGAGGACCTCATCGTTCATGAGGATCCCCCGCAACGCGCCTGTTCGGCTATGACATCCGCTGTCCTAGCGCCCCTTCTGTCGAGCCGTTTCGAGCGGTTTTCCCCGGCGAAATCGCTATAATCAGAGGACCTTAGACGAAAACGCCCTGCCTCCGGCTGGAACCCGAAGGCAGGGCGGCAGAAGCCGAGCGGTGCGACCCGTCCGACGTCCTGGCAGACCGGATCCTGGGCCCTCCGCCGGAGAAAGGCAAGGGTCCCGTGGCGAACGTGCTCCCGGCGGAGAAGCGCGTGCGTGTCCTGGCTGCCCTGCTGGATGGCAACAGCATCCGGGCGACCGAGCGCATGACCGAGGTCAACCACCGCACCATCACGCGCCTCCTGCTGGCGCTGGGTGCCGGCGCGGCGCGCCTGCATGACCGCCTCGTGCGAGACGTGCAGTGCAGCCTGGTCCAGGTCGACGAGATCTGGTCCTTCGTCCAGAAGAAGCAGTCTCGGGTCACTGAGGCGGACCCGCCCGACGTGGGCGAGGCGTACACCTTCGTGGCCATCGACGCGACGAGCCGCATGGTCATCTCCTGGCGTGTCGGCAAGCGCGACCAGGCGACCACGGACGCTTTCATCGCCGACCTGCGCGCTCGCATGCTGGTCATGCCGCAGCTCACGAGCGACGGCTTCGCGCCGTACATCTCCGCAGTGGGCGAGTCCTTCGGTAAGACCATCGACTACATGCAGACGGTCAAGAACTACCGCTCTGGCGGCCGTGGGCGCCGGGACGATGACCACCGGTACGAGCCGCCGCGCGACCCGTTCATCACGAAGTCCACGGTCTACGGGGCTCCCGACCCGACCAAGGCGTCCACGTCCTACGTGGAGCGCCTGAACGGCTCCACGCGCCACAGCAACGGTCGGATGCGCCGGCTCTGCTACGCCTTCTCGAAGAAGGGCGGACACCACGCCGCCGCCGTGGCGCTCAACTACGTGGCCTACAACCTGACCCGCGTCATCCGCACGCTGCGCGTCACGCCCGCCATGCAGGCCGGCATCACCGACCACGTGTGGACGCTGGACGAGCTCCTGGACACGCTCCTGACCGAGGAGGAGGCCGCCGCCCCCGAGGCGAAGCCGCTCACTCATCGCGAGCCCTCCACGCCAGCGCGGGCGCTCCCGAACAACCGTGGCTTCCTGCGCCTCGTGACCGAGCCGACGCCCGCCCTGAAGAAGCGCCGGAGCGAGCCGCCGCCTCCGCCGGCATCCCCGGTCCAGGCCGTTCCGCCGCCGGTCGAGCCGCAGCGCGGCATGGTCCAGCTCGACCTGTTCGGCGATCCCCCGGAGGAGTCGTGAGTGCTGCACTTCGCTTCCGCAGAGTGCTGCACTTTGAGCGCGAGTGCTGCACTCTGAACGAAAGTGCAGCGCCACCAGCGCGCTCGCCCGCGACCACAACGCGTCCTGGTTCCCCCGCGAGCGCGCTCGCCCGCGACCACAACGCGTCCTGGTCTCCTCGCGAGCGCGCTCGCCCGCGACCACAACGCGTCCTGGTCCCCCCGCGAGCGCGCTGGTAGTGCTGCACTTTGGTTTTGAGTGCTGNGCCGAGATGGTTCTTGTGGAGAATGCTTGGCTTTTGACGGCGACGTGAGCCGCCTCACAACCTCAGGCGCGGCTCACGCCGGATCGGCCAAGGGCTCCTCTTCCGGTTCCGGCGGCGCCTCCATGGACGGCGCCGACGGCGCGGCGGGCGCCTCGGGGACGTCGGTGGCGCCGCCGTTCGAGCCTGCCGGCCGCGACTCCCACGCCGCGAGCGGCGCGAGGAGCGCCGCGCTGACCGCCTCGCTGCCGGGCACGTCCGGGTCCGCGTGCGCGGCGACCCGGGTCGCATAGTCGCGGAGGGCGGCGAGCGTCGCCAGGAACGCGGCGCGCACGTCGCCCGTCGGAGCGCTCTCGGGCTTCGGCGCGGTGATGTGCAGCGCCCGGCCATAGGCCTCGTGCGCCTCCTCCAGGTGCGCGAGGAAGCCCTCGCCGCCGAGCTTCTTGAACGTCCTGTCGTGCCGCGCGCCGCGGATCGCGTCGAGGCGCGCCTTCGATTCCTTCCATTCGAGCTTGTACGGGAGCCGGGTGAACGAGAGGCCGTCCGGGAAAAGGAGCTTGAAGAGCTCCTTGGCCTCATCGAGGCCCGGGTTCCTCTCCGGCGGGAGCTTGCACCAGCCTCCGAGCCAGTCGAACGTCCCGCTCCACGCGTTGTCGAGGAGGCGATCGGCCTTCGGCTTGGTCCTCGTCTCGACCGGATCGCCCCCCTGCGGCCGGGTGAGCGCCTCGAGCGCGGCGACCGCGGCGACGAGGCGCCCCCTCGATCGCCCGATCGCCTCCGGGAGCCTCTTCGGCTTGAGCTGCTTCTCCCTGGCGTCAGCCACCGTGATGAGCTCCGTGGCGAGCACGACCGACTCGGCGGCGGTGAGGCGGGGGAGAGCGACGAGATCCTGGGAGGTGAATGAACGTGCCATGGTGGACTCCTTCCCTGAGACGGCCTGATCAACCAGGCCGGGGCGGAACGCCATGGCAAGAACGGAGCCGCGCACGGCACCACGAGGCCTCGCGCTCTTCACCGCGCCGCGCAGGCCTCCGGCCCGGCGCGGGCAGGCATGGCGTGGACTGGTCGGCCTGGCCGGACCTGGCCGGCCTGGCCGCGCGCAGGCCAGCGCCGGCACCGGCACCAGCGCTGCGCGCCGGGCCCTCCGGCCCCGGAGCGCACGCTCCCCGGGACCGCCGTTCTACTCGGACTCTCCGCTTCAGAAGCTCGCGTCGAGCTGGAGGCGGGCGACGTGGCGGCCCTCGGAGGCGTCCTCGCCGAAGATGTAGAAATAATCGCCCTGGAGCTTCAGGGCATAGCCGTTCAGATAAACATTGAGCCCGCCGCCGACCTGCTTGCCCTGCGCGGCGACGAGATCGACGAGCTTCGGATCGGTGCCGCGCTCGGCGAAGATCTGGTCCCAGCGCGCGGCGAGCTCGAGGTGGTCGGTCAGCAGATAGCCCGCCTGGGCGAAGTAGCCGTAACCCGACCGGGTCCACTCCCGCACGGGCGCGCCGTCGACCTCGCCCTCGAAGGAGTCCCGCTCGGCGTGGCGCACGATGGCCTCGGCCGCGAGGGAGAAGCCCGCGTATTTGAAGACGAGATCGGCCGCGCCGTGCAGGTAGTCGGCCGCGCCGAGCGAGAGCGTCGTGCCGAAGGTGCTGTTCTGGCGGTTGGTCTGATGGTTGTAAGCGCCCGTGACGCCCACCGCGAGCCGGGGCTTCGCCTCGCGAGAGAGGTCGCCGTCCTGGTCGTCGTCGAACGCGCCGAACGGGCTGACCGCGAGCCGCGCCACCGCGAGCGGGCCGTGCTCCTGGGCGCCGAAGCGATTGCGCCCCTCGCCGCCGCCAACGAAGAGGTTGTACGACAGCTTGCCTCCGAGGCCGAAGAGATCGGGCGACGAGAGCATCAGGCCGACGTCGCGATCGAGGTTGAACTCGCGGACGGCGATCGGGCGATCGGTCTGCTGGAGAGAGACCTCGCGCAGCGTCCGCGCCCTGTTGAACGGGGCGAGGAACTGGCCGACGCGCACGTTGAGATCGCGGATCCCTGTGTACTCGACGAAGGCGTCGAAGATCGGAGAGGGGCTGTCCTTCTCGAAGTCGTTGCCGCCGAAGGCGAGCTGCACGTTGTACTTGAGATCGGGCGAGACGAAATGGCCGCTCGTCGTGAGGCGCACCGTCCTCACGTTGATCTCGTGCGTGTCGTCCTCGTCCGTGTGCGTGATCGTCTCGCGGACCTGCACGCGGGCCCGGATCGTGGACGAGAAGCCGCCGTCCGCCGTCTTGACGGTGAAGCCCTTCCCCGGCGCGGCCGTCACGCTGGCGTCGCGCTTGTCCTTCTTTTCCTTCGCCTCCGGCGCCTGGCTCTCCGCCGCCCTGCGCTCGGCGTCGAGGCGCTCCTGCAGCGCGCGCTGCTGCTGCTCCAGCTCCGCGACGCGGCGACTCA
>NZ_JEMA01000269.1 GCF_001589285.1 Sorangium cellulosum
CTGGAGTCGCACCCGCGCGCGGACTACCTGGCCTGCGCGGTCTCCGGCCCCGGCGGCGGTCCGCCGCGCTTCGAGGACGGGGCGCTCGCGCTGTCGCTCTCGCACGCGGGCGACCTCGCGGCGGCCGCGGTCACGGCGGCGGGCGCCGTCGGCGTGGACGTCGAGCGGGTCGAGGCGCGCGCGGCGGCGTTCGCCGACGAGCACTTCACGCCGCGCGAGCGCGAGGCCCTCGCGCGCGGCGCCGCGGCGGGCCTGGATCGCGCCGCCCTCGAGACGCTGCTCTGGAGCGCGAAGGAGGCGCTCTACAAGACGGGGGCGCTCGCGCTGCCGGCGCGGTTCTCGTTCCGGGACATCGACGTCCCGTTCCCGCCGGGGGGCGGGCGCCTCGCGCAGCCCTCGATCCGCTCGTTCGCGCTGCGCGCGCGCGGCGGGCAGTTCTTCGGCCGGGCCGTGCTGACCGGTGCGTTCGCGCTCGTCGCGACCGTCCCGGTCCCGCCGGTCGCCGCTCTTGGATGAATGGCACTCAACGAACACGAGGTATCGACGATGCAAGCTCATGATCTTCTCGAACAGGTCCGCTCCGTCTTCGTGCGCATGACGCGCTACCCCGACGAGGTCGTCGTCGCCGACGCCGACCTGGAGCAGGACCTCGGCATCGACTCGGTGAAGCGCGGCGAGATCCTCGCGACGCTGCGCGCGGATTTCGGCCTCCCGGAGGCGCTCAAGGCGACGCCGGACGAGCTGCGCACGGTGGCCAGCGTCAGCGCCTTCCTGGCGCGCACCATCGCGGCCCGCGCGGACGGCGGCAGGCACGCGAACGGCCACGCGCAGCCCGCCGGGTACGCCAACGGCCACGCGGAGCCCGCCGGGTACGCCAACGGCCACGCGGAGCCTGCCCGGTATAGCAACGGCCACGCGCAGCCCGCCGG
>NZ_JEMA01000270.1 GCF_001589285.1 Sorangium cellulosum
ACGTAGCCCGGCAGCACCAGACTTCCCCGACCGACCCAATCCACGTTAACGCTCACCGACACCCCCAGCGGTCCAGCAACGTACGCGTTGGTCTGCGCGTGGCCGCCTACGGCCAAGCCACCGACCCGGCCGCACAAGGTGATGCCGCACGCCGGCATGACGTAGAACGCGACCGAGGGCCCCGCGCTGACGTTGCCGTCCTCCCATGCGTACCCGATGTCAACCGAGGTCTGGTTGTAGACCCCGGGCCCATCGTCCTGGGTCGGGGGTACGATCGTGCAGAGGTCGTGCACCGTGAACAGGATGTCTCGCTGGATGGGCCACGATATGCCCGCCTGCGGCCCCACCGCGAGGCGCGGAACGGTACCGGCCTGGAGCCACCCGAGGCTCACACCGGCGCTCAGCTCGTATGCTTCTACGCGCGCCGGAACAACAAGGAGCGGGAGGACAACCCCCGCTGCCCATGAGAACCGCCGCTGTGACGCCCTCACCGTCTCCCCCCGGTTGGAAGCCTTTGGCCGCTGCGCGCTCAGCGCGCTGAGAACCGCGAGCCATTTCTCTGAGCGTGACGTGGGCGTCAAAGACAAAGTTCGCGGTGAAACGGGAATGCATGCGGGTCGACCCGTCCCGGGCGTGCGCAGGGGCGCACGCGGTTGCGCGGCGGAGGTGTTGCCAACCAGTTGGTCGATGAACGGCCGGTCACCAGCGCCCGATGCATCCCTCGACTTCCGCGACCGCTCCGCGGCCCGGCCAGGTGCCACCGACGACCCCGAGCCCGAGGCTTGCGGGCGTTCACCTCGCCCCTGCGGCCGCTCCCCGCCTGGCGCCGCCCCAAGCGAGCGGCGTCCCCTGCGGGGTACATCCGGCCTACCAGATCAGCGACGGCGCCGCCGGGAGCGGCGGACGAGCGCGGCGCCTATGCCGACGAGCACGAGCAGGGCCACGACGACCCACACCCAATCCCGGGGATCCGAGCTGAAGTCGACGGCCACCGCGCCGCACCCGGGAGACAACGCTCTTTTCATCAGGCAACCCATCCTCTCATCAACCGCCCCCTCCGGTCCGCCGGAAGGTGCGGACCACGTCGCGGTGCTCCTCGACGCCGCCGCCCCGCTATCTGGTTGGGCGCCATCGACGATGGCGAGCTCGCCGGTGTCCAGCGCCGCGACGTGGCCCAGCTCGACCAGGTGGACGCCGACGGCCCCGAGGTCGTCACGTGCCGAGCTCGCCTTCCCCTTCGCCTCCCCCGACGCCGGCTCCGCTCGCAGGGCTCACACGGGGGCGGACGTCATTCGTCCTCCGCCGCGCCGCCCGCCAGCACCGTCTCTCCACCTCGCTTGCCAAGCTCGATGAGCCGGCACGGCGTCGCCTGCCGGATCCGCTCCGCCAGCGGGCGGGAGTGCGTCGTGATCCATAGCTGACTCCGCGATGCCGCGTGCACAAGGAGANTAGCTGACTCCGCGATGCCGCGTGCACAAGGAGATCCCCGAGCGGGCCGAGCAGATCCGGATGCAGGCTCGTCTCCGGCTCGTTCAGCGCCATCAGCAGCGGAGGCCTCGGGCTCAGCAGCGCCGCCAGCAGGCAGAGATAGCGCGCCGTGCCGTCCGAGAACTCGCGGGCGTCGAGCGGGCGCGACATCCCGGGCAACGCGAGCTCGACGCGGAACCGCCCCTGCGTCGAGGAGACCTCGAGCGACGCGCCCGGGAACGCGCTGGAGACGGCATCCTTCAAGGCACCCCTGTCGCCGATATCGAGGATCGTCGCCAGCGCCGCGGCCAGATCGTGGCCATCGGTGCTGATCACAGGCGTGCGCACACCGACCTGCTCGACCCGCAACGGCGCGCCGGGGTCGGTGCGGAAGTGGTGATAGA
>NZ_JEMA01000271.1 GCF_001589285.1 Sorangium cellulosum
GTCGTCGACCCTCGCCGGCCGAGCGCGGCCATGGACGCGCTGCGGCGCGGGTTCCCGCCGCGCCGCGGGGCTGACGGATCGCGCCCCGGACGCCTCGAGAAAGGCTGGCATTCTGCTAGCCTGCGCGGTGTGGCACCTCGCTCGTCAGGGCCGTATGCCCGCGCGCGCCAGGTCCCGGAGAAGCCCCCGCCATGGATCTCGCCCAGTACATCAAGAGCATCTCCAGCGCGGCCACTACCATCCTGGAAGGGATGGCGGTCACGTTCTCCCACCTGTTCCGGGAGCCCATCACCGTCCAGTATCCCGACAAGACGGACCGCCCTGTCAGCGAGATGCTCCCCCCGCGCTACCGCGGCTTCCTCGAGGTGCAGATGGACATCTGCACCGGGTGCAAGCGCTGCGAGCGCGCGTGCCCCATCGAGTGCATCGCCATCGACCTGGAGAAGGACCCGGCGACGAAGAAGCAGGCGATGAGCCGCTTCGACATCGACATGGGCAAGTGCATGTACTGCGGCCTCTGCGTCGAGGCGTGCAAGACCGAATCGACCGGCGCGATCCGCCACACCCGCGAGTTCGAGGGCGCGGCGCCGACGCTCGATCACCTCACCTTCCGCTTCATCCCGGAGGGGCTGGTGCCGCTGTACAGGGCGCCGAAGGACCTCGGCGAGGTGCCAGTCGGCGAGTACGGGCCTCACGCCCGCGAGGCCCGGGAGCGCGCCATGCGCGACAACCCCGCCGCGCTGGAGGAGCTGCGCGCCATCTGGCGCAGGGAGCGCGGCAAGGACAAGGGCGCCGAGGGCGGGGCCGAGGACGCCGGCGCCGCGGGCGGGTGAGCCGGGGCGTCGCGCTTGATGGCTTGATGGGTGGTGGGCGGCGATCTAACGTCGCGGTCCCCACCGCATGCCTCCCCTGAGCACACTCGCCTTCCTCGGGCTCGCCGCGCTGACGCTCGGCTCCGCCGGGCTCGTGGCGTTCTCCAGGAACATCATCCACTCGGCGCTGGCCCTGCTCGGCACGTTCCTCGGCGTCGCCGGGCTGTACGTCACGCTGTCGGCCGATTTCCTCGCGGCGACGCAGGTGCTCGTCTACGTCGGCGGCACGCTCATCCTCATCCTCTTCGCCGTGATGCTCACGAGCCGCATCCAGGAAATGAAGATCTCGAACCCGCGCGGCGGGCTCGCCGTGGCCTTCGCCCTGGTCACGGCGGTGCTCCTCGTGCTCGGCAGGGTGGCGACCCGGACCCCCTGGCCCGCCGAGGCCCGGTCGGCGATGCCGTCCACGGCCAAGCTCGGACACGCGTTCCTCGGCGAGTACCTGCTCCCGTTCGAGCTCGGATCCATCGTCCTGCTCGCCGCCATGATCGGGGCTGTCGTCCTGGCGCGCCGCGCCGTCAAGCGCGCCTGGGAGCGGGAGTAGCCGATGGAGATCGGGCTCATCCACTACCTCACGGTGGCCGCCGTGCTCTTCGGTCTCGGGCTGTTCACGGTGATGACCCGGAAGAACGCGGTGGGCATCCTCCTCGGCGTCGAGCTCATCCTCAATGCGGCTGCGCTCAACTTCGTCGCGTTCGAGCACTTCGTCGCGGGCGGCGTGGCCGGCCAGGTGTTCACTGTCTTCATCATCGTCCTCGCCGCCAGCGAGGCGGCGATCGCGCTGGCCATCGTGCTCCAGGTCTATCGCAGCCACCGCAGCATCATGGCCGACCAGCTCACGTCGCTGAAGCACTGACGCGAGCGCGGGCATCCGTGCGGAAGCGTGGGATGGACGACGCGGCGCGCGCGACGAACGCGGCGCGCGCGACGAACGCGGCGATCGTGGACGACGCGCCGCGCGGCGCGTCGGGCGCGGCGGGCCATTGACGACGCGGCGAGCGGGACGCCCGGACCGGCGCGTCGCGCGCCCTGCGGGCCACGTGTGTCGGGCTGCGCGGTCGTGGGGGAACAGGCTTGACGTGCGCGCAATCTGCCTCTTCCGGTGGAGCTCAATCCCACCGACAAGCAGGAAAAACCTGACCTTGCCTAGGCCCTGAGGGCGACCCACGTTCTAAGCATGCAGAACCTATCCAAGTCGGAGCTGGTGGGGTTCGTGGAGCTCGAGGTCGGCTCGCTTGCCGTGCAGGTGCCGATCCGCGCTGCAGAGGCGGCGACGGAGCTCCCCCTCGCATCGTTCGAGGCCGAAGGGGACAACTGCGCCATCCTCGTGCGCGGCGATACGTCCTCCAAGGCGGTTGAGGTCGCGCTGCGGGAGGCGGCGCAGGAGGCGGTCAAGCACCTCTCGAAGAAGCTGCTGAACTAGCGCGGGGCGATCGTCCGCGGTCCCGGCGCGGGGGCTGCGGGCTGTCGCCTCCGACGCGCGGCGCCCGGCGCCGGAGCTCCGCGGAGGAGCGACGCGGACATGTGCAGGCGGGCCGCGATGTGATCCGAGGTGAATCCCTCGACGCACATCGTGCTACGCTGCGCCGCGACATCCCCCGTGAAGCTCATCATCCAGATCCCTTGCTTGAACGAACGCGAGACCCTCGCGCAGACATTCTCCGACCTGCCGAGGTCGATCGACGGCGTCGACGAGATCGAGGTCCTGATCATCGACGACGGCAGCACGGACGGGACGAGCGAGCTGGCCGAACAGCTCGGGATCCACCACATCGTCCGCTTCGCGATGAACCGCGGCCTCGCCGCCGGCTTCATGGCCGGCATCGACGCGTGCCTGCGCCTCGGCGCTGACATCATCGTGAACACCGACGCGGACAACCAGTATCGCGGCGCGGAGATCCCGAGGCTCGTCGCTCCGATCCTCGAAGGCCGGGCCGACCTGGTGATCGGCGACCGGCAGACGGACAGGATCGAGCACTTCTCGCCGCTCAAGAAGGTCTTGCAGCGGTGGGGCTCGCGGCTCATCCGGCGCCTGTCGGCCACCGACGTCGCCGACTCGCCGAGCGGCTTCCGCGCGGTGAGCCGGAAGGCCGCGCTGCAGCTCTTCGTGCACAACCGCTTCACCTACACGCTGGAGACCGTGATCCAGGCAGGCCGCCGCGGCCTCGCCGTGGAGAACGTGAAGATCACGACCAACCCGAAGACGCGCGAGTCGCGGCTCTTCCGGTCGATCCCCGACTACCTGAGGCGCGCCGGTCCGGTGATGTTCCGGGCTTATGCGATGTACCGCCCCGTGCAGCTCGTGGGCTGGGTCGCGGCGATCTTGCTCGTGTTCGGCCTCGCGCTCGGCGTCCGGTTTCTCTATTTCTACCTCCAGAACCCGGACTACAGCGGTTATATCCAGTCGCTGATCGTCGCCACGGGCGCCGTCGTCGTGGCGTGCATCCTGGTGGCCGTGGCGCTGCTCGCGGAGCTCATCGCGGCGAACCGCCGCCTCGTCGAGGAGGTGCTGATGCGCGTGCGCCGGATCGAGACCGAGCTCGCGCAGCGGGCGCCGGGCGTCCGGCCGGAGGGCATCCACACGACGGGCGCGAAGCCGTGGCGCAACCAGCAGGTGCACAGGGCGCGGGCGAGCGCGGGGTGATGGTCATGTCGGGGAACATCGTCGGCAATCATTACGACAAGTACGGCACGAAGAACCCTGTCGCCCGGATGCTGATGGGCGGCTTCCTCGGCGCCGTCACGGACCTCTACCGCCGTGTCGCGCCGCGCTCGGTGCTGGAGGTCGGGTGCGGAGAAGGCCGGCTGGCCCACCACATCGTGACGAGCGCGCCGCGGCCCGAGCGGTTCGTGGCCACCGACGTCTCGCTGGAGCGCGTCGCGCCCGACGTGGATCCGCTCATCCAGTTCCGGGAGGCGTCGGTCTACGAGCTGCCGTTCGAGGATCGCGAGTTCGATCTCGTCGTGTGCTGCGAGGTGCTCGAGCACCTCGAGGACCCGGCGCGCGCGCTGCGCGAGCTGCGGCGCGTGGCCGGCCGCTGGGTGATCGCGAGCACGCCGCGCGAGCCGCTGTGGCGGGCGCTGAACGTGCTGCGCGGCCGGTACCTCGCCGATCTCGGCAACACGCCGGGCCACATCCAGCACTTCGGCCGCCGCGATCTCGTGGCGCTCGTGGGGGGCGAGCTCGCCGTCCGCGAGGTGAAGAGCCCGGTCCCCTGGACGGTGCTGCTCGCCGAGCAGCGCCCGTAGCCCCGCTGGCCGGGGCGCTCAGCCGCCCGGGTCCTCCATGTCGTCGTCCTGCGAGGGATCTGCCGGGTCCGAAGGCTCCGGCGCGGACGGCGCGTCCGCGGGCTCCGGCGCGGACGGCGCGTCCGCCGGCTCCGGCGCCTCTGCCGGGGCGGCGCTGCGCTTGTCCCGCAGGTACACCGTGTAGCCCTTGAAGCGCTCCGTCGCGGAAAACGCGCTGTCCAGCTTCAGCGCCCGGCCGCGCCGCGCCGCGTTCTTTCCGACCACCACCGCCTCCGCGGCCTCGACGAGCGCGGCCTGCGCGCCGCTGTCCTTGGGCCACGCCTGGGCGGGCTCGGGCCCCTGGCCCTTGGGCGGCTGGAGCTTGGGGAGGATGTGGAGCGCCTCGACCGGATAGAGCCCGTCCTCGTAGCCGGGCGCGCCGAGCGTCAGCACCTCATAGGGCAGCTCGTCGGGCGGCGGCGGCTCCTTCGGCATGGTCACGAGCTGGAGGCCGCCGAAGCGGCGCTTCTCGGTCGCGTGGCGGTGAACGAGCTCGTTGAACAGCACGGCCGCCTGGAGCGTGTCCGGCGGGCGCTGGTTCGGCGGGTACAGGATGTGGGTGATACCGACGCTCCGGTAATGCTCGTAGAGCTCGCGCGGCCCGCGCACGGGCTCGTAGAAGATGAGCGACTGCCAGGCCTGGATATCGAAGATGATGTCGCGCTCGATGCCGAGCGTCGTGCGGTAGTTGCGCGCGAGGATGCGCGCGTCCGGCGGGGTCGCCTGGGTGATCGCGCGATGATTCTCGCGGAATTTGAACCGCTGCGCGTCGGTCCATTTCTTCTCGTACGTGGAGCGGATCAGCGAGAGCGCGCGCTCGAGCCGGTCGGGGCCGGAGTAGAAAGGCACGTCGCCGCTCCACACGATCTGGAACACCACGAGCGGCACGAGGCCGAGCCGCGCGACCGTCCCGAGCTGCCAGGTGCGGACGAGCATCGCGGCCGTGGCGGCGATCGGCACCGCGAGCAGGCCCTGCAGGTAACGGTCCGCTGTGTACGTGTTGCCCCAGACCCAGATGCCGGCGAACGCCGCCCAGGCCGCGAGCGCCGGCCTGCGCCGGCCCCGGATGACAAGCAACATCGGCAGGAGCAGCGTGAAGAGCGAGCCCATCGACGGGACGTAGCGCGTGAACGAGTAGTGCGGGGAGAACGAGAACGAGAAGAAGTTCCCGACCGCGATGAGCTGTCGCTCCAGCCCCTTCCCCTTCGGCAGGTAAGGCTTGTTGGGGTACGCCTTCTCCATGAACTCCGCGGAGCGCGGGTGTTGCGGGTACGACCGCGTGAACACGCGCTGCGCCATCGGATACACGGGGTTGTTGTGATAGATGGTGTTCTTGACGAAATGCGGCGCGGCCGTGCCGAGCGCCACGCCCGACGCGAGGAGCCCCGCGACGAGGACGCGGCGCGGCGAGAGGAGCGGCCGCCGGCGCTTCTTCGCGGCGCGGAACGCCGCGCGCCCCAGCAGGTACGCAGCGCGGGGCACGACGATCGCCGCTGCCATGCCGAGGTGATAGACGGCCTGGTACTTCACCAGCATCGCGCCCCCGAGGGACGCGCCGAGCAGGACGGCATACCGCCTGTCGAAGCGCTCGGCGAAGCGCATCGACGCGAGCAGGACGGGCGCCGCGAAGAAGCCCAGAAAATGGTCCGACGAGCCGCTGGGGTTCTGGTCGTGGACGAACAGCGAGGGGAACAGGAAAAACGCCGCCCAGAGGCCGGGGACGCGCTCGCCCTGCAGCAGGTACCGCGCCAGCGCCGCGACGCCGACCACCTTCCACGCGACGAACACGAGCTCCAGGTGGAGCGCCAGCATCCATCGCTGCTCCACGATCAGCCCGGGGACGCTGAAGCCCCAGGCGTAGAGCATGCTCGCGAAGTGGGGGAAGGCGCGGTTCACGTCCCCGTAGAACGGCACGATGCGGCCCGCGCGCGCGTAGTCCTGCCCGATCGGCAGGTGATACCAGCTCGCGTCGAAGCCGATGGACTCCGGGGTCAGCGACATCAGGTAAAGGAGAACGAGGCCCACGGCGCCCACGCCCGTCGCCGCGAGCCAGAGCCAGCGCATTGCCCCTCTCGGCGTGGTCGAGGCGTCGAGGTCGCCCTTCAACCGCGACAGCCAGCGCGGTAGCTCCAGGAGGCCGCCGGCGAGGAGCGCCGCCGGCAGCGCGAGCCCGAACCAGGGGCGGATCCAGCCGGCCGCGCCGGCGAGGTACATGCCGAACACGAAGGCGGTGGTGCCGAGCGCCATGCCGAACAGGCCCTCTTCGACCGGCGGCAGGTGCGCGAGGCGGAGCGCCCGGCGCAGCAGCACGAGGCCGATACCGAGGCTGGAGAGCAGGAACAGCAGCGAATAACCCCAGAGCGGCGCGAGCCGCCACAGGAGCCAGTGCTGCACCGGGATGTGCTTGTGGACCGCGAACGCGTAATAGGCGAGGCCCGCGATGCAGGCGACGGCCGCGAAGGCGCCGCGCAGGAGCCTCGGCCGGGGCGAGTCGGAGGTCAGGGCGGCGCGCAGGCGAGCCAGGGGCGAGTCGGGAGTGAGGACAGCACGCAAGCGAGCCAGCATGGCGGGCGCGCATCCTAGTACCGCGTGTCGAAAATCCAGGCAGGTTTTATGGCCGAAGCACCGTGGCGACGCGCGCGGTTGATCCGCTAGCGCCGTCGGGGCTCGGCCCCGCGCCGCCCGCTGAGCAGGCGCGCTGCGAGCCAGCCGCCGACGTCGACGGCGAGCGAGGTGGCGCGCGACATCACCGCGGCGCCCAGCGCGGCGGCGGGACCCACGGCCGGGGCGAGGCCCACGGAGAGCAGCGCCTCGCGCACGCCGATGCCGCCCGGCGTGGCCAGCGCGAGGAAGCCGACGATCGGCGCGAGCACGAAGAGGCCTGATCCGCCGAGCGCCGCGCCCGGCGTCGCGCCGACGGCGAGCGCCGCGCAGGTGCCGTGCGCGGCCCAGGTCAGCCAGTACGCCGCGTGGGCGAGCGGCAGCCGCGCCGGCATCAGCGGCCCGCGCCCCTCGGCCGCGAGGAGCTTGCGCACGCGCGCTGGCGCGCGGGCCCGATCCACCGTCATGAGCGCGACGAGCACCACGCCCAGGGCGAGGGGCACCGGCAGGCTCCACCGCCCGATGAGCGCGCTCACGCCAGCGACCTGCTCGCCGCCCGCCGCGAGCAGGCCGAGCCCCACCATGGCGCCGACCGAGACGAAGCTGATCAGCTCGACGGCGAACGACGACCCCACCACCGCGCTCGTCGTGCCGATGCGCGGCGCGCCGAGCATGCGGGTCAGCGGCACGCCGACCTTGCCGGGGATGTACCGCGCCGCCTGCGACTCGATGTGCAGGGCGATCGCCGGCCAGCGGGGGATGGACCGGCCTGTCAGCTCCTCGAGGAGCCAGGCCCACCCGAGCCCGAGCACGACCGCGCCCAGCGCGAGGGGCAGCACCGACAGGGCCACGAACGCCGGGCGGACCTCGATGGACTCGCCGCTCTCCCACCGGCGCGCGAGATCCCGCGCGGCGAGGCCGATGAACAGCGCCGCGGCGACGAGCATGACCGGGCGCAGCGCGGCGCGCGCCCTGGCGAGCGGGCCCCCGATCCCTTGCAGCGGGCCGGGGGCGCCGGGCGCCGGCTCGGGCGGGGCGTCCGGGATCTTCGGTGGGGCGGGCGGGGCGTCGGGGGGCGGGGCGGCCGGAAGATCGACGAGCGACGCGGGCCTGTCCTTCACGTCGGCCGGCGCCTCGCCACGCAGAAGACCGACAGCCCGAAGCGCGGCCGGTAACCGCGCGCGATGAGGTCGACCTCGGCGCCGAGGACGGCCTCGAGCGCGGTGGAGGCGAGGCCCGACTTCGGCGAGGGCTGCTTCATGCTGCCCTTGCCCGGGCGCAGCCTGCGCGCGGCGCTCCAGACGGCGCGCGAGCCGACAGCGGCGGGAAAGAGGAGCTGGTTGAAGTACGCGCAGGCCTCCACCTGGAAGTCGGCCGGCAGCGCGGCGCGGAAGCTGCCCGCGGTGTACCGGCGAAAGTGCTGCAGCGCGCGGTCATGATCGCTGAACAGCCACGGATACGCCGGCACCGTGGCGACGAAGATCCCGCCGGGGCTCAGGTGATCGTGGATCCACCGGAGCGAGGCGCGGTCGTCCTCGATGTGCTCGATGACGTCGAGCGCGCAGATCACGTCGTAGCGCTGGTCGAGCTCGAACGGGAGCGACGCGCTGTAAAGCGTCCTCGCCGCGCCGGTCCTCGCGATGGCCTCCTGTCCGAGGGGGCTCACCTCGTTCGCGTCGACGGCGCCGAACTCCGCGAGGACGCTCAGGTTCTGGCCGACCCCGGCGCCGACCTCCAGCAGCTCGAGCGGCCGCCGCGCGGGGGCGAACTCGCGCACCAGATGGGCCAGCAGCCGAGCCCTCCCCTTCCTCAACCAGTCGCCGGATTCCTCGGAGTACTGCTGGTATGCCGTCGTTTCCATCCGCTCTTTTATTCTGCGTGCGGGGTCGGTGCTTCGGGGGGAGGCGGCTCGCTCGGGGGAGGCAGCTCCGGGGGTGAGGTCGGCTCTGCCTCGGCCGGCTCCGGGACCGGGTCCGGGATCTCGATCGTCAGGTCGTCCACCTTGGTGGCCGGCTGCTTCCGCGGCCTCTTCGGCGGAGGCGGCGGCGCGCGACGCTTGCGCGGCGCTGTGGACGTCGCGGCGGCGCTCGCCGAAGGCTGCGCAGACGGCGCCGCCGACGCGGCCGGCGCCGTGTCGCTGGGCGGAGGCGCAGGCTCCTGCGGGGGCGCCGGGTCGGTCGCGACGGCCGGCGGCGCGGGCTCGCTCTCGGCCGCCGGCGCGCCCGGCGGCGGGAGCCGCAAGCGGACGACCTGCCAGACCGCGACGCCGGCGAGGACCACCAGCGCGAGCGCTCCCCAGCGAGCGAGCCGACGCCGGCGCGAGCCGGGATCGAACTCCGGGAGCTCGCCCTCGTGCGCCATCCCGTTCACGGTGGAGCCCCTCATCCAGTGCTCCGGCGTCTGGCCGGCGCGGGCTGCGTGCTCCGGCGGGACCGGAGCACGCGCGATCGGCGGCTCGAGCGGCTGCGGCGCGCGCAGCGCAGCGGGAGGCGCGGCGCTCAGGGCCGCGACCGAAGCGACGGCCGCTGGCTCGACGCGATCGCGACGCTCTTCGGGCAGCGCCTGGCTCGGCGGCGCGCCGCGTTCGCTCGCCGCCTCCGTCGGCTCGACCGCCTGAAGCGCGTGCGCCTGCGGTGGAGGCGCTGCGGCCGCCGACGCTGCCGGTACGACAAGCGCGAACGCCTCGCCGCTCTGGGGCGCCGCCTCGGCGGGCGCCGCCTCGGTGGGCGCCGCCTCGGTGGGCTCCGCCGTGCCCGTGGCCGCCTGCGGCGCGAGCGCCGCGGGCTCCGGGGAGGCGAGCGCCGTGGCCGCCTGCGGCGCTCGCGCCGCGGGCGCGGACGGCTCCACCCAGGGCTCGTCCACGTCGGTGTCGATCGCGTCCTCTTCGAAATCCTCGATGTCGACGTCGACGAGCGAGGGCGCGCTGTCGGCCGGCGGCCGGGGCGCTCCGCTGCGCGGAAGCGGCGTCGATCCTTGCGGGACCTCGAGGCTGCCGTCCGCGGTCGCGGGCTGCGCGCCGCTCGGCGGCGCCTTCGCGGAGAGCGGCGCCGTGGAGATCGGCGTCGCCGTCTGCGACGCGGCGTCGCTGCGCCGCGGCGGCAGAGGGGGCCGCTCGCCGCGCCGCGAGGAGAGCGGCGGGGCCTCGCCGAGCGGGGGCCGCTCGGCGAGCTGGGACGAGGCGGGCGGCGGCTCGCCGAGCTGCGCCTGAGCCGCAGGTCGCTCGGTGAGCCGCGGCGGCGCCGCAGGTCGCTCGGTGGGCCGCGGCGCCGCAGGGGGCCTCTCGGTGAGCCGGGGCGGCGTCGCAGGTCGCTCGGTGAGCCGCGGCGGCGCCGGCGGCCTGTCGGTGAGCCGCGGCGGCGCCGGCGGCCGCTCGCTGGGCCGCGCGGGGATCTTCGCGCTCGGCAGCGTCGACAGCGGAGCAGCGCTCGCGGACCGCTCGCTCGGCCTTCGATCGGGTGAGCCCGCCGCGACCTCGCCGTCGGGGTCGGCCATCCGCGGCAGCGGCGGCGCCTTCGGGATCGTCGAGCCCGTCGCCGGCCGCGGCGGCGCCGCGGGCGGGCGCGTCGGCGCGGACCGAGGGGGCAGCGGCGGCGGCCGCGGCGAGCTCAGGCTGGCCGGGGCCTCGGTCGAGAGATCGGCGATGCGGGCGAGCGACTCCGCCAGATCGCGCGCGCTGCTGAAGCGCCCCTCGGGATCGCGATCGCAAGCGCGCGCGAACCACGCGTCGAACGTCGGCGGCAGCTCCGGGTTCACCCGCGAGGGGACCGGGATCTCGCCGACCGAGATCTTGATCAGCAGGTCGCCGATGCCCTCGCTGTCGAACGGGAGCTCGCCCGTCACGCACTGGTAGACGATCACGCCGAGCGCCCAGAGGTCGGCGCGGTAGTCGACCTCCTGGAGCCCCTTCACCTGCTCCGGGCTCATGTAGTGCGGCGTGCCCATGAGCGTGCCGACCGTCGTGCGCTGGGCCGCGCGCTTGCCGTGGCCCACCTTGGCGATGCCGAAGTCGAGGATCTTGACGACCTCGTCGTCCTCGTTCGCGCAGAGGAAGAAATTCTCAGGCTTGAGGTCGCGGTGCACGATGCCGGCCCCGTGCGCGCGGGTGAGCGCGCGCGCGACCTGCGTCATGATCCTCGACGTCTCCTGGAGCGAGAGGCGGCGCCGGCGCGCGAGCCGCTCGAAGAGGTCCTCGCCCTCGAGCAGCTCCATCACGATGAACGGCTGCTCGCCCTCGATGCCGTGATCGAGGATCTGCACGACGTGTGCGCTGCGGAGCTGCGCCGCCGCCGTGGCCTCGNGTGCGCTGCGGAGCTGCGCCGCCGCCGTGGCCTCGCGGCGGAACCGCTCGCGCGCGTCCTCCTGCTTCGCCAGGTCGGGGTCGATGAGCTTGACGGCGACGTGCGTGCTGAGGGCCAGGTGCTCGGCGACCCACACCGAGGCTTGCGCGCCCTGCCCCACGGGTCGGATGAGGCGGTAGCGCTCGCTCAGCACCTGACCTGCTGCGATAGACACGGCGGCAAAAGCCTACGTCGAGGGGAACATCCGTGTCGAGTTCCTGCGCACGGCCTCAGATCTCCCGACGAGCCGTTTCCTTCATCAGCGCGCGCCACTCGTCATCGGTGAGCTCCGGATAAATGTAGTCGCCCTCGAAATTTGTATGGTGCAGGAGCAGCCTCGCGACGTGGGCGATGATCCCGGCGACGTCGCTGCCCTGCGCGGCGCGCGCGAGCGCCTCGGTGGCGTCGCGCACCGCGGCGTGCTGCTTCAGCGCGACCTGGACCTCCTCGGCGAGCCCGCGTGCCTGGAAATGCGGGAAGATCGCGGCTTCTTCGTAGTGCATGTGCCGCTCCATCGGCCCGCGGAGAAATGCGAGCAGGCTCTCGCGTTCAGCGCTCGCCTCGTCCGCGGAGCGCTGCGCCATGGCGAGCAGCTTCCTCGCCATGTCGCGAGCGAGCTCTTCTTCCTGGAAGAGCTCGCTCACCATCCGGTCCAGTTCCATGACGCGTCGGCCCTCGTAGTCCAGATCCCGCGGAGGGTCGAGCGCGTCGCGACGCGATCGGGGCAGCGCGCGGCCGCCCGGCTCAGTCGCGCGCTGCCTCCCGGGAGCGGACGATGGCGGCGAGCCTGCCGACCACGCCGTTGGCGACCATCGTGAGCACCTGCTTCTCCAGCGCCTGTCGCTCGCTCGGCCTGCCGCCGAACGAGATGCGCGAGCGGGCGGTGGGGCCGCCGACGACGCGGCCGACCACCGTGCAGCTCACGCGGTGGACGTCGCCCCGCGTGGACGAGGTGAACTCGACGACGCGGGCGCTGAGCACGACGGATTTCGCCTTGCCGAAGTCCGCCTTCTTCGCGGCGCTCGCGAGCAGGCCGCGCAGCGTGCGCGCCCGCCGGGCCTGCCCTTCACCCGCGGGGACGTCGACGCTCTTCCAGTCGACCTTGGTCTCGCGGGAAGAGGCCATCGCTGGCGAGGCCATGAGCGTGGTCAGGGCCATCACCGCCGAGAACACCCATCGTGACGCGTGCCGCATGCGAGCCAGGCTAGTGGGCCGCGCGCTGGCCGGCCAAGTTCGCGCACGGCGCGTTCGCGCGCGGCGGCCGCGTCCGTGCGATAGCGCGCGGCGATCGCCGCGCTCGCGCCGCGATCGGGCTCGCGCTATGCCGTGGCCTGGAAGCGAGGATCGATGGAGCGGAGCTCGCCGGGGGAAGATCGACGCGGTCGACGAGGGCGGCGCGATCGGCTGGATCAACACGATCGACGAGCGGGGCGCGCGCGCGCCC
>NZ_JEMA01000272.1 GCF_001589285.1 Sorangium cellulosum
CGCCATGGCCGGCGGGATCGCGCCGGGCAGGGGCGCCCCGAAGGGCGGTCCGTCGGGGATCGACCGGCCGTGCACGCGCGCGCGCTCGTCGCCGCCGGCCATCGCCGCCGTCGCGAAGGGGGGCTCCTCGCCGCGGCGCACGGCGCGCACGTCGGCGAGCATCGTTTGCGCGTCCGGATACCGCTGCTCGATCGCGAAGGCGAGCGCGCGGTCCACGACGCGCGCGACCCGCGGATCCACGCCGGGCGCGACGGCCGCGAGCGGCGGGGCCGGCGTCGTGCTCATCTTCACGAGGAGCTCTCCCTCGGTGAGCGCGTCGTGGAGCCGGCGGCTCGTCAGGAGCGTGAACATCGTCGCGCCCACCGCGTAAAGGTCGGTCCGGCCGTCCACGTCCCGGCCCAGGATCTGCTCCGGCGCCATGTAGCTCGTCGTGCCGAGCACCGCGCCCGTGCGCGTCTTCAGCCCGGCGCCGCCCTGCCTCATGCGCGCGATCCCGAAATCGAGCACCTTGAGGCGCCCGTCGCGGGTCACGAAGAGGTTGTCGGGCTTGATGTCCCGGTGGACGATGCCGGCGTCGTGCGCGGCCCGGAGCACCTCGAGCAGCGTGTCCACGTGGGCGAGGAGCTCGGGCAAGGCGACCCCGCCGAGCCGCAGCGCGCGCTCGCGCAGACTCTCGCCGTCGAGCAGCTCCATGACGAGGAACGGCTCCCCGTGCTCGGTCACGTCGATGTCGAGGACCTGGACCGCGGCCGGGTGCCCGAGCCGCGCGGCGGCGAGCGCCTCCTGCTCGAAGCGGGCGCGGTGGTCGCGGGACACGGCGCCCTCCGGGTGCAGGATCTTGATGGCCACGCGGTGCCCCACGTGATGGGTGGCCGCGTAGACGGCCGCCATTCCCCCCGCCCCGATCAGCGCGTCGAGCCGCCATTTCCCGCGCACGGTCGTCCCGACACGGGCCCTCAGCCGCTGCGTCTCCTCGTCTTCCGCTCCCGACATCGGCGCGGAGCCTAGCACGGGGTGCCAGCCGGTCGGATCGGGCGAGGGCAGCGCCGCGCGCCCGCCGGACATCGCGCCGTGACACGGCACATCGAGGAGGCCCTGCGCGCGCGCCGGTCCGCCCCGCGCGCAGCGCCGCGCGCCGCCGGCGCTGCGGGCACGGCAGATTCGCGCGCTTCACCGGAGAGATAGGGCCGCGGCATCGATGGTGGAGGTCGACGCGCCCGACGGCTCACGCCATGATGGCCATCGCCACTGGCCATCTCCGCTCTTCAACTCTCGTCATGTCACGAGAGGCGTGTCGCGCTGCTCAAGAAGGTCACGTCATGCGCACTGTCGCCAGAGCCTCCGTCTTCCTCCTGCTACAGGCGTGCGCTTCGGGAGAAGCCATGCTCCAGGGCGATGAAGCCGGGAGCGGCGGCGACGCGCACGCCCCCGGCGCGGGCGGCGGCGGCGCGGGAAGCGAGACGGCGAGCGGCACCGGGGGCGCATGGCCTGGAAGCGCCTGGGGCACGGAAGGCGCCGCGGGTGAGCACAGCGTCGTGAGCGTCGTGGACGCATTCATCGACGGCGACGACGGCGGCGCAGGGGCGGGCGGCGGCGGCGGGGATGCAGGGGGCGGTGGTGCAGGCGCCGGCGGGGGTGACGCGGGCGGCGGCGCGCCGGACTGCAGCGGAGCGTCCGCGGCGGTCACCGGCGACGTGCTCGACCCCGACCAGGTCTACCTCGCTGGCACGCTGTCGGAGGGGAGCTGCGGCCAGGACGCGGTGGCGCACTGGAGCTCGCCGGCGTCGGCCGTCGTGGGGTTTCATTGCCATGTCGACGAGCGGAGCGCGCGGATCCGCCCCTCCGACGGGCGCCTCCTCTACACCAACGTCTTCGAGGACCTGCTGCGCGAGTTCCACTGCGACGACTGCCCCTTTCGCGGCAACGACTATCCGGAGGCGCCGCTCGACAACGATCCTGTCCTGCTCACGCCGCGGTGCGCCGACGGGCTCGCGCCGCTCACCGGGTTCCTCGTCTCGCCGGCGGGCGCCGTCCTGTACCGCTGCCGCTCGGACGACGCCACGTGGTACGACGAGAGCGGCCGTGTCGCCTACGCCGATCCGGAGGACCCGCTGCTCCACCTGGGCCACGGCGATCTCGCGCTGACCGCGCGGAGCGTGGTTCACCTCGCCACGTCGACGTCGCTGCCGATCACCGGCCTTCCGGGGGACCGGCTGCTCCACACCGTGCGCGCCAGGGCGCCGGACAGCTTCCTGCTGGTGCTCGAGTCGGAGCGGCCGACCGACGACGGCGGCAGCCAGGAGCTCTGGCAGGTCGACGCCGACGGCGCCGCGACCCGCCTCGGCGCCTTTCCCCCGCTGCCGCCGGGCGCGGTGCAGGTCAGCGCGTACACATCAAAGCTCGACGGGTGCGGCGCCTTGCTGCAGTTCGGGGGCGGCACTGGCGTGCTCGAGGACGTCATCGTGCGCCGGCACATCGGCGGGGCCAGCGAGGTCGTCTACACCGAGGCGGCCGATCCGCTGGTGAAGATCCATGTCTCCTCGCTCTTCACGGGGCCCTGATCTTCCCCGCCTCGCCGTTCAGATCCGGCCGGTCCCGGCGCGGCCGCGGCCCGCGAGGTCCCACGCCATCGCGACGGCCTCTTCCGCGCTCGCGGCGGACGCGATGCGATCCGAGCGCCTGTCGTCCACGCGCCCTCCGGCGAGCTGCGTTGCCCATCCCCCGGTCGTCGCGAGCGCGAGCAGCGGCTTGCCGAGCTGCCAGGCGACGGCGATCTCGGTCAGCGTCCCCGCGCCCCCGCCGACGGCCACGACGACGTCGGCCGCCGCGACGACGAGGATGTTGCGCCCGATCTGCAGCCCGGTCGGGACGACGATGTCCACATACGGGTTGGCCGCGGACGCCTCGTACCCCGGCAGGATCCCGAGGATATCGCCGTCGCGCCACGTCGCCGCCTCGCGCCCGCCGCGCGAGACGGCGGCCATGACGCCCCCGAGCCCGCCGGTGACGAGCCGGAACCCCGCCTCGACAGCGCGCCGCCCGAGCTCGACGCACACGGCCTCGGTCGCCGCGTCCAGCGCGAGGCCGTTGCCGACCACCGCCATCACGGGGCGGCGCGGCACGTAGGGAGCGATGTCCCTCCTCGTGTCCTCGTCTTCGCGATCGTCGTCCATCACGGCTCCGCTCCGGCGCCCGCGTGCCGCCGCGTCACGTGGCGCTCGACCCGGTCGCGAGGCGCATGGTGTCGCTTCCCGTGGAGCGTGGCAAGGCTGCTCAAGGCCGCGCGCGCCGGCCGGCGGCGCCGCGCGCGCTGGATCCAGGGAGCCCTCGCGACAGCGAGGGGTGAAGCTGCTGCGGCGCAGCCTCGCGGGGCGCGCGCTACTGCTGGCCTGTGTAGAGGATGTCCACGGCCTCGGCCCAGAGCTTGTTCATGGCGACGCGCCCGGCGGGACCGGGGTGCACCTGATCGTCGAGCTGCTCGGGGTGGTCCTCGAAATACGCATACAGATCCGGCCCGGGGACGAGGCCGTTCTCCTGCGTGAGCTCGTCGATCGCCTGGTTGAACACGTCGAGCGTGTCGTGGTGGCCGTCGGGCGAGAACGGGATGCGCGCGAGCACCGGGACGCGGCCCGCTTCCTGGATCCTGTCGATGAGCTCCTGCAGGTTCGATCTGAAGGTGCTCGGATCGGTCTGGTCCCAGGAGTCGTTGGTGCCGTAGCCGATGGCGAAGAAGTGGAAGTCGGGGTTCATCTCCAGGACGTCGTCGAGGCGATCGAGCGCGCTGGGTCGGTCGTCCGAGGCCTTCGTGAGCTCGCCGCCGATGCCGCCGTTGATCATCGCGGGGTAGTGGGCCTCGTGCGCCGCATGGATGTTCTCCGCGAAGCTCGGCTGCGTGGCCGGGGTGTCGCGGTCGTAGGCGAACGCTGTGATGCTGTCGCCGAGGAAGAACCAGGTGTCCTCCGCGCCGTTCGAGATGTCGTGCACGTCGATCTCGTCGAGCTGGACGCCGGCGTCCGCGGTCGTCGCCGGGGCCGCTGTCACGACGAACCGCACCCAGCTCTGGCCGCTGAAATCGAAGCTGTGGGCGCGCGTGCGGACCGGGTTGTCGGTCACCTCGGCGACGCTCTTCCAGGTGCCGTCCTGGCCGTTCGTGGAGTCACTCGACGTCTCCACGCGGTAAGCGCCCGGCGCCCCGTATTGCACGTCCGTGTAGTTGTAGTTGTACGAGGCCGTCCAGCTCAGCAGCAGCCGCTCGTGCCCGGTGCCGACCTGGATCGCGACCCAGGCGGGCGCGGCGGCGGTCGGCTTGCCGGCGATCCAGGTGCCTGCCGACCTGTACTTGCCGTCGTTGATGACCGACGCCGTCCCCGACGAGGCGAAGGCGGGCTTGCCGCGGGAGATGATGGGGTTGGGGGTGATGCCCTGCGCATCGGGGCCGCCGCCGGTGCCGCTGCCGCCGGTGCCGCCCGTGCCGGTGGTGCCGGTGCTGCCGGCGTCGCCGCCGGTGCCGGTGGCGCCGCCGCCCGCGCCGCCGGAGCCCTGCGAGGCGCTCCCGGTGCTCGCGGACGAGCCGCCGCTCGTGCCGCTGGCGCTGACAGAGGAGTCGCCGTCGTCGGAGCAGGCGGAGAGGAGAGCGAGCGTGCCGAGCGCGAGGACGAGCGAGCTTGATCGAAGAAGTGAGCCAAAAGCCATGTCGGTTGACCTCCAGGGGGAGGCACTCTGGGACATTGTGGCCACGATGTGAACCGGTAAAGTTCAGCGCGCGGGGGGCGAGGGCGAGGCGGGGGGAGCGCTGCGCGGCGGGGGATCCGTCGCGCGGCACGGCAACATTACAGGGCAGTTGCTGAGACGGCGCCCCGAGCGTGGTGGGATGGGCTGATCATCGCGGCGACGCGCCACGGTGCCGGAGCAGAACGACTCGACCGCTTGCGGAGGCCAGCAGCGGTTCTTCAGGAGCCGGTTGGAGCGAGCAACTCCCTGGCGTCGCTGATGACCGCGGCCCGGCGGACCCAACCATCCAGCTCGGCGATGTCGGTGCTGGCGAGGACGCGCTCCCGCACCTCGGCGGGGATGTCCAGCCCGCGGGCCTCGAGCACGGCGAGCACGTCGTGCGCCTTGGCTTCGAGGAGCCCCAGCNGAGCACGTCGTGCGCCTTGGCTTCGAGGAGCCCCAGCAGCCGGCCCTTCTCGATGCCCTTCTCCATGCCCTTGGCCACATAGCTGCGCGCGAATTCACTCTG
>NZ_JEMA01000273.1 GCF_001589285.1 Sorangium cellulosum
ACGATGCCGGTCGCCATGACGAGCGCGAAGTACGCCGGGTGCATCCCGGCGNTGTGACACGCCAGCGACACGATGCCGGTCGCCATGACGAGCGCGAAGTACGCCGGGTGCATCCCGGCCAGGCCGCCGGGCGCCGCCGTCACAGGCGCCCGAGATAGCGGAGGAGCCCCAGGTTGAGCGCGAGGCACGCGGCGCTGGCGCCGAGCGCCGGCCACACCACCCCGTCGTCTCCCCCGAGGAAGGCGTTCATCGTCGCCGTGAACAGCCAGAGCTGCAGGGCGACCAGGATCAGCAGGATGCACAGGACGCCGTTGACGATGGTGGTCCGCTGCGCGCGCGCCCAATGGCGTTCCGGCCGCCGCTTCATACAGTCCTCTCGTGCACGCCGATCGCGAACACCTCGCCGCCGACGATCTCCAGCTCGACGCGTGGCAGCGGTCGAGGCGGAGGCCCTGCGATGTTCTGCCCGGTGGTGAGGTCGAAGTAGCCCTCGTGGCAAGGACACCGGAGGACACCCTTGTCGATCTGCGGCACCACCGCGCACGACAGGTGCGTGCACTTCTGGCTGAACGCCACCACGCCGCCGTCGGCGAGGCGGATCAGCAGGCAGGCGTCGTGCTCGCCGGGGTAGTCGAACACGATCGCGGAGCGGACCGGGACGTCGGCGAGCGCGGCGATCCGCTTGCGCGGCGGCGGCGGACGCCGCTCCCGCACCAGGCTCTGCGCCGCGATCCACGCGTGGCCGGCCGTGAACGCGCCGCTGGTGAGGACCAGGAACCGGGCGAAGTCGCGCCGCGCGATGTGCTGGTCCCGGGGCCAGTCGATCGCGAAGTCCTGCCGCCACCGCGGCTGCTCGTCGAGCGGCTGGCCGTCCGGCGCCACGGTGACGTCGTCGGGATCGCGGGTCGGCTCGTAGACATCGGCGCGGGTCGTCCCGGTCAGCCCCTGGCGCTCGGGCGCGTCGAGGCGCGTGTCCAGCGCGAGGGCCTCCTCGAACCGGCGCTGCGGATCGTCAGGCATCTCAGACCTCCACCTCGGCGAACGGATCGGGGGCGTCGGCGACGACCGGCAGCCGGACCGCGCGGCTCACCGGGCGCTCGTCCATCGCCGCGGTCACGTCGATGTGCACCGGCGCCGCCGGCCGGCGAGGCACCATCACGTTGACGCGGGTCGTGATCGTCTGGTCGCCGAACTTGAACGTGTTGGTCGGCATCGACTGCGGCCGGAGCGCGTTGCACTGCTCGCGAGTCCCGAAGAACAGCGCCTGGCTCGGGCAGACCGTCGCGCACATCGGCTTCTTGCCGACCGACGTGCGATCGTAGCACATGTCGCATTTCATCATGATCGCGCGATCGATGTAGAGCTCGGGCACGCCGAAGGGGCAGGCGACAACGCAGTTGCCGCACGCGATGCAGCGCGGCTTGCGCGCGCTCTGCACCACGCCGTCGCCGGTGCGCTTGATCGCGTCCGCCGGGCAGACCTCGGCGCACGTGGGCTGCTCGCAGTGCATGCAGACGACAGGCACCGTCTGCACCGAGCTGCCGCGATCGACGTACTCGAGGTGGATCATCGACTCGCCCCGGTGCGTGTCGCACTCGGTGCACGCCTCGACACACGCCCGGCAGCCGATGCACCGGCTCGGATCGACGAAGAACTCGAGGTGCTGGGGTACGCTCATTGCTGCGGCTCCCGCTCGGCGGCGTAGGTGGGCGGCCCGTCGGCCCGCCGCAGCCGACAGCCGCAGACCTTGTACTGGGGGATCTTGCTGACCGGATCCTGGGCGGCGACAGTGAGCCGGTTCGCGCTCTTGTCGCCGGGCCAGTGGTACGGGATGAAGAGCGTGTCCGGGCGGATCGTCGTCACGACCATCGCGCGGAGCGTGATGGCGCCCCGGCGCGTCTCGCACGTCGCCCACTCCCCGTCGGCGATCCCGAGCTTCGCCGCGAGCCGCGGGTGCAGCTCGATCTTCGGCTCGGGGTAGTGCTGCACGAGCGGGCCGATCCGGCGCGTCTGGGTGCCCGAGAGGAACTGGCTCACGACGCGGCCGGTCGTCAGGAAGAGGGGATATTCGTCGGACACGTCGTCGATAGGCACGCGGTAGTCGGCGACGTTGAACCGCGCCTTGCCGTCGGGGAAGTAGAACCGCCCCGCGCCCTTCGCGACCGGGTTGTAGCTCCCCGGCTCGAACAGGCGCGGCGTCCCCTGGTGGTCGGGGGTCGGCGCGCCGGTCCGGGGATCCTCGCTGTAGCAGGGCCAGAACACGCCCATCTGCCGCTCGATCTTCTCGTACGTGATGCCCGAGTAGTCGGCGACGCCGCCCTTGCTCGCGATCCGCAGCTCCTCGAAGATGGCGCGGGGGCTCTCGAACGTGAAGCCCTTCGGGCGGCCGAGCGCGCGGGCCAGGTCCTGGATGACCACCCAGTCCCGGCGCGCCTCGCCGGGGCAGTCGACGGCCTTGTTGATCTTGATGACCCGCCCTTCGACCTGCGTGACGGTCCCCTCGTCCTCCTCTTGCAGGCTGCCGGGGAGCACGAGGTCGGCGTGGTACGCGGTGTCGTTGAGGAAGAAGTCGATCGCGACGTAGAAGTCGAGCTTGTCGAGCGCGCGCGCGACGAACTGGTTGTCGGGCAGCGACACCTTCGGGTTGAAGCAGATGGAGACGAGGCCCTTGATCTCGCCGGCGTCGATCTTCCGGAACATCTCGTACGCGTCGACCCCCGCCCCCGGCAGGTCCTGCTCCTCGACGCCCCACACCGACGCGATGTAGCGCCGGTGCTCCGGGTTCCGGATGTCGCGCCAGCCGGGGAGCTGGTCGCACTTCTGGCCGTGCTCGCGGCCTCCCTGGCCGTTGGCCTGGCCGACGATCGTCCCGTAGCCGCTCTTCGGCTTGCCGATGCGCCCCGACGCGAGCACGAGGTTGATCGTGCCGAGGGCGTTCTCGACGCCGTTCGAGTGGTGCTCGATCCCGCGCGCGTGGAGGAGGAAGCTCGACCGCGCCGTCCCCCAGAGCTCCGCCGCCTGGCGGATCGACCGCTCGGGGACGCCGGTGACCTCCGCGGCGCGCGCGGCCGGCCAGCCGCGGCAGTACGCGGCGACCTCGTCGAACCCGACCGTCTCCTGCTCGATGAACGCGGGGTCGATCCAGCCGTTCTCGATCATGAGCTGGAGCACGCCCGCGAAGAGCGCGGCGTCGCGCCCGGGGCGGACCGGCAGGTAGAGGTCGCAGGTGCGCGCGATCGGCGTGATCCGCGGATCTTGCACGATGACCTTCGCGCCCATCTCGCGCGCCTGCCAGATGTAGTTGGTCGTGATCGGCGAGCACTCGGCCACGTTCGAGCCGGCGATCCAGATCACCTCGGTGCCGACCATGTCGGACCACGGGTTGGTCGTGCGGTCGATGCCGAACGCCTTCTTGTTCGCGGCGCCCGCGCTGACCATGCACAGCCGGCCGTTGTAGTCGATGTACGGCGTCTTCAGGCAGACCCGGGCGAACTTGCCGAGGAGGTACGTCTTCTCGGTGGTGAGGCTCGCGCCGCCGAGGACGCCGATCGAGGCCGGGCCGTGCTGCTCCTGGAGCCGCGCGATCGCGCGGGCCGCGCTCTCTATCGCCTCGGCGTAGGGGATCGCGCGGAACCCCGACGGCGCGGCCGGATCGCGCTGCAGGGCGGTCAGCAGGCGATCGGGGTGGGAGCCCTGGAGATACCGCTTGACGCCCTTGGGGCAGAGCATTCCCCGGTTGAAGGGGAAGTCCTCCCACGGCTCGAACCCGATCACCTCGTTGTGGCGGACCTTGAGCTGGATGCCGCACTGCTGGCCGCAGAAGCAGCAGTGAGTCTTCACGAGGCGCTCGGGCTCATCGGAGGTGTTGCCGCGCGTGCGCGCCGACAGGTGCGGGCCGAACGCGCGGGTGATCGCGAGATCATCGACAGGGAGGGTCGCCATCGCTCAGCCTTTCTGCTGCCACAGCGCGCCCTGCGCAAGCCCGAACAGCGCGCGGCGGCAGGTCGGGCAGATCTGCTGGTAATGGGTCGCGCGGCCGGAGGTCTCGTAACGAAAGCCGAGCTCGCGCTCGACGGTGATGAGGTCGCGGATCATCGCGGCTGACGCGAACTCGCGCGAACACCGCGCGCAGCGGGCCTGCTCGGCGCGCGCGCCGGCATCCTTGTAGAACCCGACGCCGAACTGCGCCGGCCGCTGGAAGATGTGAAAGAGCTTTCCGAACGGCAACCACAGGAGGGTCACGATCACCGTGACCGCGTGGAGGATCGCGAGGAAGTCGTACGCGTAGCCCCGGAGCCACGTGTAGCTGACCGTCAGCATGAGGCCTGTGACGCTGATCGCACAGAGGAGCACCAGCGGCAGGATGTCTTCGGCGAACTGCTGCACCGCCGCCGCGCCGCGGTCGATCATGCGGCGGCGGAAGGCGAGCATGACCCCGGCGAGCACCAGGAACGACGACCAGACGAGGCCGTGGAACACGAGGAAGGCGAGCCACGAATCGACGGGGAAGTCCCCTGCGGGGAAGCCGAAGACGAAGGTGCGGTAGCTCTGGAGGTCGCCGGGCACGGTCTCGAAGTGGATCCAGCCCCAGACCAGCGGGAACGTGATCGCCGCCGCGAGGATGCAGCCCCACATGAGGAGCCAGTGCGCGAGGCCGCGGAGCGCGCCGCGCCGGAAGATGAAGCGGTTGCCCGCGACCTCGGTGCCGGTGCGCTGGGCGAGGCGCGCGAGGTTCCCGAAGAACGAGCGCGGCGACAGGAAGGCCTGCCAGCCGCGGCGCCAGTACATCCGGGTCGGCGGGCGCTGCAGCCACATCGCGTACCTGTACGTGATGCCGAAGGTGGCGAAGAGCGTCGCGAAGGTGTAGCCGACCAGGGCGGCGTCGAAGTGGGCCAGGTTGCGCGAGCCGAGGACGATCATCGCGGCGAGCGCGGCGGTGAGGACCGCCGCCCAGAAGACCGCGCGCAGGACGTGTGATCGGGATCCCATGGCGGCGCATCTTCGCAGGTTTCGGGGGCGAGCGGTGCGCGTGGATGGTCTCGCGCGCGCATTCTCGGCGCCTGAGCGACCTCATCGGCGCGCGCGGCCGTCCTGCGGCCGGTGGGTCGTGCTCACATCGGATTGGAGAGAGGACTCGACCGGCTGCGAATCAACCGGAGCAGGGTGTACATCGATGTTCTGTCCGTGCCTGCCTGGTTGCCTCAGGAACCCTGGCGGGGATTTCTGACGCTCGGAGCCGGGCGAAGCTCGCCCTCGCGCCCGCCCGGCCGGGGTCGGCGCGTGCTATGACGTTCCTCGATGGAGACCATGCGGATGGACGGGAGCGAGCGCGATCTCGAGGAGTTCGCGGCCGGCGTCCTCCGGAGCGCCGCTCCGATCGAGGCGCCCACCCCGTTCGAGCGCCGGATGCGCTGGGATCTGCGGGGGAACACGGGCTCCATCAGCGCCTTCTCCCTGCGCTCCGGCATCTCCGTCACCGTCACCCGGTGCCGGTGGGAGCGGGCGTCTGGGATGGTCATCGACCACGCGCCGATGGTGCTGGAGTTCGTCCTGTCGCGGGGGCCGCACATGCGGGTGAGGAGCAGCGATGGAGACGGCTATCTCCTCGGGGGCGGGACGTTCCAGATAGGCCAGGTGAAGAGGCCGCTGCAGCTCGTGTGCGCGTGGGACGAGTCGGCCCTCGGTCAGGATCAGGACAACCTCTGTCTCACCATCGACGGCCGGCGGCTCTGCGAGCTCCTCGGCGCGAAGGTCCTGCCCGCGCCCATCCAGCGGATCGTGGCCGACACCGGGGGTTACCCGCGCGCGGCGCAGGCGATGTCGCCGCCCCTGTACCGGCTGCTCGACGAGATCCTCGGCTGCGACGCCAGGGGGCTGTCCCGGCAGCTCCACCTCGAGGCCAAGGGGCTCGAGCTGATGGCGGCCATGGTCGATCAACTGGAGGAGGGCGAGCGCGAGGCGTCGCCGCTCCTGTCGCAGCACGACATCGCGCGCCTCGAGCGGGCGCGGCACACCCTGCTGGCGCGCATGGTCGACCCGCCGACGCTCCCGGAGCTCGCGCGGCACGCGGGGCTGAACGAGGTGAAGCTCAAGGAGGGCTTTCGCGCGCTCTTCGGCGCGCCGGTCTTCACGTACCTCCGCCACCACCGGCTGGACGAGGCCCAGCGCCTGTTGCGCCAGCGGGCGTGCAACGTGACCGAGGTGGCGCAGCGGGTCGGGTACGAGAATCCGAGCAAGTTCGCGGCCGCGTTCCGCAAGCGGTTCGGCGTGAGCCCGTCGACGGTGGGCTGAACGCCCGGGGAGGGCGACGCTCACCCGCCCGGCGCCGGAGCTCGGGGCGCCGGCGCTCGGGGGCGCGGGGG
>NZ_JEMA01000274.1 GCF_001589285.1 Sorangium cellulosum
CGGCGAGGGCGGCGAGGGCGGCCCTCGACGCGGCCGGCCTCGGGCCGCGCGACCTCGGGATGATCATCCTCGCCACATCGAGCGGCGACGCGCCGATGCCCGCGACGGCCGTGTACGTGCAGCAGAAGCTCGGCGCGGAGCTCATCCCGTCGTTCGACCTCTCCGCCTCGCTGACGGGCTTCCTCTACGGGCTCTCGGTGGCGAACCAGTTCGTCACGGCGGGGACCCTGCGGCACGTCCTCGTGATCGGCGCGGACCTGCTCTCGCGCCGCGTGGATCCGCGCGACCGCGCCGCGGCCGCGCTCTTCGGCGACGGCGCCGGCGCAGTCGTTGTCGGGCCGGCGGCCGGCGACGGGCGCGGGATCCTGAGCGTCAGCCTCCGCGCCGACGGGAAGAAGGCCGACGTGCTCCAGGTGCCCGGCGGCGGCTCGGCGGAGCCGCTCACCCAGGAGCGGCTCGCCGACAGGCGGCACGCGCTGCGCGTGAACCACGCCGAGCTGCGGCGCGCCGTCGAGGAGCGCCTCGGCGTGCAGGCGCTCGCGGCGATCGAGGCCGCGGGGCTCACGCCGGCGGATCTCGACTGGGTGATCCCGCACCACGCCGACGCCCACCTCGCCGGGCTCCTCGCCGAGCGCCTCGGGTGCCCGACGCAGCGCGTGCTCGGCGCGCTCGACGCGGCCGGCGCCAGCGCCGGGTCGGTCGCCATGGCGCTCGACGAGGGGCTCCGCGACGGCCGCATCCAGCCCGGGCACCGCGTGCTGCTGTGCGCGCTCGGCGGCGGCCTCACGTGGGGCGGCGCGGTCGTCCGCGTGTAAGCCGGCGACGCGTCGCCAGCTCATCACGAGCGCGCGGCGACATTACAAAGCGACGATGAGCCGTGCGCTTCGCCGCGGGCGCGTCGGGTCGGCCCTGGAGCCCGGATCGAGCTCCTCGGCGAGGCGACCGGCCGCCCGGAGGCGCCGCGGGTCGCGCCGCCGACGCTGGGGGGCACGATGAGCGCCGAGGCCGTCGCTCCAGAGAGCGTGCTCCAGGGTCGCTACGAGATCCTCTCCCTGCTGTGCAAGGAAGACCTCGCCGCGCTCTACGAGGGACGGCAGCTCGCCACCGGGCAGCCGGTCGCCATCAAGGTCCTGCGCCTGGGCCGGGACGGCGGCTCTGCGGGCGCGGCGCGGCGGCGCGGCGCGCGGTTCCGGCGGGAGATGCGCTTCTGCGCGCAGCTCCACCACCCCAACATCGTGCCGCTCATCGACTCGGGGCAGACGGACGCGGGGCAGCTCTACGCCGTCTTCGAGCTCGTGGCAGGGCAGCGCCTGGCCGAGCTGCTGGCGGCCGAGGGCGCGCTGGAGCCGCGCGAGGCGCGGCACCTCATGCTGCAGGTCCTCGACGCGCTGAGCTGCGCGCACGGCCGGGGCGTGGTGCACGGGGATCTGCGGCCGGGCGCCGTCATGATCGTCCCCACGGGGGCGCAGCGGAGCGCGCTGGTGCTCGACTTCGGCATCGGCGCGGCCGCCGCGGGCGCGCGGGAGGGCGGGGACGAGCCGCCCGCCGGGGTCGAGGCGCTCTACGCGGCGCCAGAGCAGCGCCGCGGGTTCCCGCCGACGGCGCGATCGGATCTGTATGCCTGGGGGCTCGTGTTCCTCGAGTGCCTCACCGGCAGGCCCGCGGCGACGGGCGCTGCGGCGCCGGTCGGGGCGCTGCGGCCGGCGCACCCCCCGCCGGTACGGATCCCGCCGGCGCTCCTCGGGCACCCGCTCGGGGGGCTCCTGCGGCGGACGATCCTCGAGGACCTCGGGGCGCGCTCGGTGACGGCCGAGAGCCTGCTGCGCGAGCTCGAGGCCTGCAGCGCCGACGAGCTGCGCCGCGAGGACCTGATCCGGCCCGCCGCGCCGCTCCGCCTGGACGACGCAGGAGCAGCGACGGAGCCCGCTCGGAGCGAGATCGAGGCGACAGCGGAGGTGCCGTGGTCGTCGTGGGCCGCGGCGCCGCGGGTGCCCGGATCGTCGCTCGCTGGCGCGACGGCCGAGGACGCGGCGTGGCCCGGGACGCTCGTGCCGCCGGCGGAGCTCGACGCGACGGCGGCGCGCCCGAAGGAGGCCGAGCGGCGGCCGCTCACGGCTGTGTGCTGCGTCGTGAGCGCCACGGGGCCGGGGATCGCGGCGATGGATGTCGAGGAGGTCGACGAGCTCTTCGGCGAGATGCAGGAGCTCTGCGCCGATGTCGCGCGCCGGCACCGCGGGCGCCTCGCGGGCGCGCTCGGCGACCAGGTGCTGCTGCACTTCGGCCTGCCGGTGGCCCAGGAGGACGACGCCCGGCGCGCCGCGCGCGCGGCGCTGGAGATCGCGGCGAGGATGCGCGTGCGGAGCGCCCGCCTGGACGCGGGGCGCGGGATCGCGCTCGACGTCCGCGCGGGCATCCACACAGGCGTCGTGGTCGCGCGCGAGGGGCCGCAGCGCATCCAGCACCTCGGGACGACGCTGCAGACAGCGGCGCGGCTCGGCGCGCTCGCGGCCCCGGGCGCCGTCGTGGCCAGCGGCGATACGCACCAGCTCCTCCGCGGCGCCTTCGCGCTCGAGGAGACCGAGCTGCGGGTGAGCCTCGGGAGCGCGCGCCCGGTCCCTGTCTACCGGGTGCGCGAGGAGCTCCCCCGCGAGGCGCCGGAGCGGCCCGGCCCTGGCGAAGCGGCGGCGCCGATGTTCGGCAGGGAGCAGGAGCTCGACCTCCTGATCCAGCGCTGGGGGCAGATCCGCAAGGGCGCGGGGCAGAGCGTGCTCGTGACGGGCGGGCCGGGGATCGGCAAGTCGCGGCTCGCGCTGGAGCTCTTCCGCAGGCTGAGCCCGGAGCCGCGCGACTGGCTGGAGTGTCGCTGCGTGAACGACCGCCGGCACAGCGCGCTCCACCCGATCGTCGATCTGCTCGAGCGGCACCTGGAGCCGGACGTCGGCGACACCTCGCGGAGCAGGCTGGATCGGCTCGAGGGGCTCCTCTCGAGGTATCCGTTCGATCTGGCGGACGCGGTGCCGGTGCTCGCGGCGCTGTTATCCATCCCGCTCGGGGAGCGCTACGCCCCGCTCACGGACCCGCCTCCGCGACAGAAGGAGCGGACATTTGCGACGTTGCTGTCCCTGCTGTTCGAGAAGGCGGAGAAGCGTCCCGTGCTGCTCGTGGTGGAGGATCTGCACTGGGCCGATCCCGCGACGATCGAGTGGCTTGGCGCGCTCGTCTCGGAGATCTCGTCGGCCCGGGTGCTGGCGCTGATGACGTCGCGGCCGGAGTTCGTGCCGCCCTGGCCGACGTCGGGGACGCTCCAGATCCAGCTCGGCCGCCTGGAGCGCGCGCACGTGGAGGCGATGGCCGCGGGGATCGGGGGCGGGAGGGCGCTGCCCGGCGCGGTGGTGGAGCAGATCGTGCGCCGGGCCGACGGCGTGCCGCTCTTCGTCGAGGAGCTGACGCGGATGGTGCTGGAGTCGGGGGCGCTGCGGGGGGAGGGCGATCGCTACGTCGCGGCAGAGGCGCTGTCGGAGATCGCCATTCCCACGACGTTGCGAGGGCTGCTCATGGCCCGCCTCGACCGGCTGGGGCGGGCCAAGGAGACAGCGCAGGTCGCGGCGGTGCTCGGCCGGGAGTTCAGCGAGGAGGTGCTCGGCGCGGTGAGCCCGCTCGGGGAGGAGGCGGTGAGGGAGGATCTCGAGAAGCTGATCGCGGCGGATCTGCTTCACACAAGGCACAGGGCGCGGAGCGTGGCGTACATGTTCAGGCACGCGCTGCTCCGGGACGCGGCGTACGAGTCGCTGCCGCGGCGCACGCGGAAGCAGGCGCACGCGCGGAGCGCGAGGGCGATCGAGGAGCGCTTTCCGGAGATCGCCGAGGCGCGTCCGGAGCTCCTGGCGTGGCACCACGCGTCCGCGGGGCAGATGCGGCAGGCGATCGCGTATGCGGAGCGCGCGGCCGAGCGCGCGCTCCAGCGGCCGGCCGGGCGCGCCGACGAGACGGAGGCCGTCACGCATGTCCACAGCGCGCTGGGCTGGCTGTCGGCGCTCCCGGACGACAGGGAGCGGGCCATGACCGAGCTGCGGCTCAACAACCTGCTCATCCTGGCGCTGCTGGACCGACGAGGATACATGGCCCCGGAGCTCGTCGCGGCAGTGAGGCGCTGCGAGGAGCTGAACGAGTCGCTGGGAGAGAGCCCGCTGACGACGGCGACGCTGGGGGCGATGTTCGTTTACCACCACGTGCGCAGCCCCCGCCGCGAGGCGCGGGCCGTGGCGGAGCGGCTCGTCGTGACGGCAGAGCGATCCGGGGATACAGGTCAGCTCGTCTGGTCGCTGCCTTTGCTTGGACAATGCCTGTGGATCGAGGGAAAGCTCCCGGAAGCTCGTGCGCACCTCGAGCGCGTCCTCGCGCTGTATAACCCCGAGGCGCACGGCGGACAGGTGTTCGTCTACGGATTGGATGCAAGGGTCTACGCCGAGATCACGCTCTCGGTCGTGCTCTGCCTGATGGGCTACCCGAGAGAGGCGCTCGCGTGCGGGGAGGCTGCTGCGGCGTGGGCTCATCGACTGCAGCACTTCACCAGCGTCGGGATGGCGCAGCTCTACAGGCTCATGGTTTACCACGGTTGCCGGATGCGCGCGGATCTCGCCGAGGAAAGCCGTGAGCTCGCGGCGCTCGTGGACCGGGAGAGGCTCTGGTTCAAGGACTATTGCTGGACTTTTTGCTGCTGGGCGGAGAGAGATATGGAGCGGCTGACGGAGCACGTGGACGCGCTCCGCAGCACCGGCCTCCTTCTGGGCATGACGTACTACCCGTCCCTGGAGGCGGAGCTGATGGCCGAGCGCGCGGAGCACGGTGCGGCCATCGAACGGCTCGATGACTGTTTGCGTACCGCCGAGCGGATGGGGGAGGTGTACTACGTTCCTGAGCTCTACCGCCTCAAGGCCGCCTCCGTGCTGGCCTGCGATCGGCGCGCGCCAGAAGGCGAGGCGTGCCTGCGCCAGGCGATCGTGCACGCCCGCGCGCAGGGGGCACGGCTGCCCGAGCTCCGCTCGGCGCTCGCGCTCTGCCGCACGCTGCTGGAGCAACGCAGGGACGACGAGGCGCTCGTGTTGCTGAGCGAGCTCGACAGCTGGCCAGCCGAGTACGCCGGGATGCCCGAGCTCGCGGAGGCCCGGGGGCTGCTTCGAGCGCACGCCGGTGATCCCCGCCGCGCGTGATGCGGCGAGACCGAGCCTTACGGCGCCGCGACCGCAGCTCCATGGAGTACGGATGGGCGCCATGGCGACGCCCGAGAAGAGAGAGAGGCGTCATGTTCAAGGACGAATTTGCGGCGCGCGAGCTCCACGCGCCGGAATGTGAAGGTACCTACGAAGAGCCTCGTCGCACCTCCCTCCTCGACCCCGGGGAGCGCGCGCCTGCGCGCGAGGGGGCATCGCTGGCGGACAGGCTGCAAGCGTTCGAGTCTGCCTGCCTGCGCGCTATCGCTCTGGCGTGGGAAGACCGGGCGAAGCTCGAACTGCTGAGGAGCGATCCAAGGCGGTTCTTCAGGGCGTTCTGTGACTATGAGCTTCCGCAGAACCTCGATCTGAACATCCGCGAGTCGCCGCAAGCTCCCCCGGCGGAGGGCGGCGGCGCCTGGGGCTGGGACAGCCGGCACGGAAGATGGAACCTGCCAAAGGCTGAGATCACGCTCTACCTTCCACCACCGCCGGATCTGGCCGAGCGGGCTGTCGCGCTGGCCGAGCTCGGTGATCCTGACAAGCTGCCGCCAATCTGCTGCTGACTCAGCCGTCGATCCCGTAAAATCGAGCAGGGTTGTCCCAGAGCAGCTTGCGAACGACCTCGCCCGGCAGCCTGCCGCGGAGCGCGAGCGCCTGCCCCACCATGCCGGCGTCGTGGTCCAGGTGCGGGTAGTCGGTGCCGAAGAGCAGGTTGTCCTCTCCGATGCGCGGGACGACCTCGGCCAGGTACGGCTCGTCGGGCTCGAGACCGACGAAGCACTGACGGCGGAAGTACGCGGACGGCGCTCGCCGTACGTGCGGCTCGACCTCGCCGGCCAGGTGGCGGTACTCGACCTCGTCGAGGCGCCAGAGCCAGTAGGGCAGCCAGCCGCAGCCGGCCTCCAGAAAGGCGACCCGCAGGCCCGGGTGGCGCTCGAGCACGCCGCCCTCGATCAAGGCGAGCAGCGCCATCATCTGCTCCATCGGGTGCGAGCACGCGTGCAGGGCGAAGCGGGTGTGGAAGCGATCCGCGCCGGCCGCCGGCAGGTAGGCGTGCGTGCCCTCGTGTACCGCTACAGCGATCGAGCGCCGCTCGCACTCCGTCCAGAAAGGCTCGTAGGCGGGATCGCCCAGCGTCCGGCCGCCGACCGGGTTGGGCCGGATCACGACAGCCCCGAAGCCGAGCGCCGCCGCCCGCGCGAGCTCGATCACCATCGCGCCTGGATCATGAAGGCTCATCAGGCCGACGCCCCGGAGCCGGGCGGGATCGTGAGCGCAGAAGTCCCGCAACCACCCATTGTAAGCCCGCGCGAACGCCGTCCCGAGCGGAGGATCCAGCGGGGACAGGCCCACCAGGTAGAGCCCGACCGTGGGATACAGAAAGGCCACGTCGATGCCCTCCCGGTCCATGTCCTCGATCTGCGCCTCGGGCCGCTCGATCGGGCTGCCCTGGCGGTGCCGCCGGCTGGCCGCCTGGGCGAGCTCACGAGAGGCCCGCGCGCTCAGCCGGCGAAAGAGAGGGCGCCCGTCCACCACCGGCTGCGGCGGGAGCGGCAGCCATCCGCCCGGGCCTGCACACGCCACGCGATCCGCCAGATCGCCCTCGCCGACGTACGCGTAGCGCGGCGCGTGAGCGCGATGCTCGGGCTCCATGTAGGTGCGCCAGAGATCGAGCGGCTCGATCACATGGCGATCCGCGTCGAGAATGCGGTGCCCGTCGCGCATGCGCGCTCCTTTCTCTCTCGTCTCCTCGTGCCCCGCCGTCACAGGACGAGGGGCACCGGGTTGAGATCCTCCTCCCGCGTCGGCCGGGGCAGCCAGCCCAGGCGGACCGGGACGTCGTACAGGCGCCCTGGGCCGAAGCGAGGCCAGATGTGCCGCAGCCCAGGGACAACCACCTTCACCGCCGAGAGCCCTGTGTCAGGGCGCGTCTGGTCGAGCACCACCGTCTCCAGCCCGGCGCAGGCGGCGCGCTCGACGCACGCGCGGACATCGTCGCGGAGATCGTCGCTCGGCGCGCTCTCGTAATCGACGCGCCGCCGCGGCGAGGCCCCCTCGGCCGGCTGCACGTACGACACGTCGCCGGAGACGACCTCCTGCCACGCGGCGCGCGCGCGATCGCGCGGATCGAAGAGCTGGTTCAGCTCGGTCAGCGCCCGCTGCACCCCGAGCCGGGCCTCGAGGTGGCAGCCGAAGCCCAGCGTGAGCCGGCCCGTGTCCGCCGCCCGCGCCACCGCGATGAACGCCGGGATGCGCAGGTCGGTCGTGGCGTCCAGCACCCAGAGGCGCCGGCCGAGCGAGCGATAATGCGCCGCCAGCGCCTCGAAATAGGGCTCCTCGAAGCTGCGCAGATCGACCGCGGGCCGCGCCGCGCGGTTGTACCACCAGAGCGCGACCGCATCCCGCTCCACGAGCTCCAGGAAGCCTTGCAGGACCGCCTCCTCGAGGCAGTTGCCCGCCGCGTGGCCGCTCGGGCTCAGCGAGGCGAACCGCTCTTCCGGGGGCACCGGGACGTGGAGATAACAGGAGGCGGCCGGCAGGAAGCGCCGCTCGTCGCGCGTCAGCGACCACGCCGGCGCCCAGTCGATCGCCGCGTCCTCGTCGAAGGGGAGCGGGACGGCCCGGCGCGGGTCCTCCGCGGCGGCGCTCGCGGCCCGCCGGCCGCGGTACTGCGCCTCGCTGAAGTTCTGGAGATCGTGCGGATGGATCGCGGCGGCCCCGAGCTCGGCGCGCCGCGCGCGGATCAGCGGCTCGTCGCCCTGGAAGACGGCGCTGTGACGCTCGACCGCCTCGCCCAGCGCGGCGGCGCGCGCCTGCGCGGGCGTCCTGCCCTTGCCGCCGCTCGCGCGGTGGAAGTCGTCGAACGACGGCGAGCCCGCCGCGGGACAGACGCGGTACGTGGCCCCGTACACCGGCCGGAGCGGGTGATCGCGCCCTTCCACGGGCCCGAGGCTGGCGACGATGCCGCTGATCGGGCTGACCAGGTGCAGGGCGCGCGCCAGGGTCTCTTCAGGAGAGGCGATCCGGTGCCCGCCGTCGTCCGTGAACCGCTTCGGACGCCGCTCGAGCCGCACAGGCGCGGCCGCGCGCGCCCGCGCGCCCTCCGGATCGCCGCAGGCGGGGCACTGGGGGCGCCGCGCCACGACGTGCTCCGCGGTCCGCGCGGCGGCGAGGTCGAGCGAGATCAGCCGGTCGTCGAGAAGGCCGGCCCCGCCGGCGACGATCCACCGGGCCACGAGGACGGCCGCCAGGTCGAGCGCCGCGGCGCGGCCGGCGGGCAGGCCCACGAGGGGCGGCAGCAGCGGCCCGGCGAAGCCTCGGCGCCGCTCCAGGTAGGCCTCGACAGGGCGGTTGTGCCGCAGGCGGTGCGCCAGGCACGCCCAGCAAGGCCCCGCGCCGGGCCGGAACACGGGCCCGATCCAGGGCTCCACCCCGCCGGGCTTGACAGGCACCCAGCGCACCGCCTCGCGGAGCGCGCGCCGGTTCCACGCGTCGAGCTCGGCGGCCAGGTAGTCGCCGGTCAGCACGACGACCAGCGCGGGCTCGTCCCCCACCGCGACGCCCGCCGCCGAGAGCGCGCCGCAGAGCGCGTCGCGGAGCGGGCCGGCGAGCGCGCCGGGCGCGCGCGGATCGTCTCCCCCGACCGCGATCACCGAGACAGGCGCCGCGGCCAGCCGCTCGGCCGCGCGCCCGGCGCGCTCGCCGAGCGCCTGCNCGGCCGCGCGCCCGGCGCGCTCGCCGAGCGCCTGCCAGAACCCCGCGCGCTCCGGCGCGGGCGCGGGCTCGTCGAGGTAGCCGCGCTCCTCCAGCCGGCCCAGCGCATAGCGGACCTCGGCGGCGGTCGCCGCGCCGGAGAGCGCCGCGACGAGCTCGGCCTCGGTCCGGCGCCCGTCGAGCAGCGGCCCGAGGAGGCGGTAGACCCGACCGCGGAGCATGAACCGCTCCCGTTCGCCGACGAGGAAGACGGTCTCGTCGTCGGCGGGCTCGACGCGCAGGTGGTGCTTTATCGCGAGGCACCTGTCCCCCATGAACGACCCCCCTGCGCGGGAGCTCTAGCACGCGGACCCCAGGCCCGCGCCGCGGCTGTCCCGGATCGGCGCGCCCGCCCGGCGCGCGCTCGCGGCCGCGCGCCCGCGCCGCAGCCCGACGAGGTGACGTGGTCCGGCGTCGCGCCGATCGCGGGGCGCGGCACGCCGTCCGAGGTGCGCTCATCCAACGACCTCATGGCGGCACCAGGGCCAGCAAAGCCGTTCAGAGGAGCCATCCGGACCTCGGTGTCGACGTCGACGGACGGGCTCGTCGCCGGGCAGGACTTCTCCATCTTCGTCACGGTGCAGAACCCGTTCGAGGCGCCGCTCGCGCTGCGCCGCGTGAGCACCGCGCTGCCCGCCGAGCTCGTCGACGTCGACAGGCGATGGACGGAGCAGCGGATCCGCCAGCTCGAGGACCGGCTCGCCGGCCTCGAGGACGCCGCGCATGCGTTCGCGCCGGGCCGCGACTCCCTCGGCGCGCGCCTGCGCCGCGCCGTCGGGAGGCTGCTGCGACGGC
>NZ_JEMA01000275.1 GCF_001589285.1 Sorangium cellulosum
GGCCGCTCACGAACCTGACGTAGACATCCTGCGCGCGGAGCGCAGGCTTGCGACGATCACGCGACGCGGCGCGCGCGTGATCGTCGCAAAGGGAAGCCGCGAGCGCGACGTCGCCTCACGGCAGCAGGTCGCTGATCGCCGCGTACCAGACGTTCGCCATGCGCGCGTAGCCGGGCTCGTTCGGGTGGATCCTGTCCGGGAGCTCCGCTGCCGGAAACCCGGTGTGCATGTCCACCAGCATCACGTGCTGCCCGGCGGCTGCCCGCGTCTCCACGATATCCACCAGCGCGTTGTTGTAGGTGACCACCGTGGGATCGGCGAAGGTGATCGGGATGATCTGCGCCACGACAACGAGCGTCTCCGGGGACGAGGCGAAGATCTTGTCCAGGACTGCGCCCACGCGCTGCGGCGCCATGGGGATGTTATCGTTCTGGGTCAGATCGTTGGTCCCCGCGTGGAGCAGCACGATGTGCGGGTGATCCGCGAGCGCTGGTGTCGGCACCAGCCCGGCGATCTGATTGATCCTCCAGCCGCTGTGCCCTTCATGATTCCGCGGGAACGCAGCACCGTCGACCATCGACGGCCCGTTCACCAGAGACCCGACGAACGTGATGTTCTTGCCCGCGGCCCGCGCCTTCTTGAATAGCTCGATCCGGTAACCGCCGCCGCCCTGCACCCCGACCCCGTCCGTGATGGAGTCGCCGAGCGGAAGGATCTTGCAAGGGTTACCGTTCGTCGGGCACGGCCTGAACCCGCCCGCGCCCCCCGTGCCAGCCGTGTCGCCGCCGCCCTGGCCCCCCGCGCCGTCGCCGCCCTGGCCACCTGCGCCGCCGCCGCCCTGGTCACCGGTGCTGGTCGTGCCGCCGCCGTCGCCGCCCGAGGCTGTCGTGCTGCCCGCGGTGGCTCCGCCGCCGCTGCTCCCGCTGGTCACCCCGCCGCTCGTCATTCCGCCGCTGGTCACGCCTGACGCGGCGCCCCCGCCGGTCCCGGAGCTGGTCGACATCGCCCCTTCCGGCTCATCGGAGCACCCGCTGAGCATCGCCACCAGCGCGGCAGCCCCCGCCAGCGCGACCCACGTCGAGCGGCGCGGCCTCCGGAGCCCCACATCGCTCCGCTCGCCCGACCCACACAGCCAAGCATTCGTTCGAACCAGGCTCATCGCATTCCTCCTTATCACGTACGCCGACGCGGACATCCGCGGAGCTCGGCGAGGGTGAAAGATCACATCCACACTGAGCAATCTCGATTGGCCGGCTGGAAGATTCGCGAGCTCAAGGGAGGAACACCGTTGTCGGCGCGCAGATCGATCCCGGTCCCGGCGACCCGGGGACGCACGAGGTCTCGGCGTGCACAGCGGAAGGTACCCGAAACGGAATGTGAGCGCTCACATTGTGGGTGTCAATCAAAATGGACGGGGGCGCGGCCGTCCTCGATCTCGACGGATGACCAGGCTCGCGGGCCACGCCGCAGGCGCTTACGAGCTCATCGGCTCCGGGAGACCGCGGCGGTGCTCTTGCGCGGGACCACCTCGACCACGACGCGCGGGCAGGAGCTCGGCGTCATCCGCGGCTGCGCCGGCGACCCACAGCCAGGGCGCGCGTCACTGGGCGACGCGCCGGCGGTCCGTGGGCCGGAGCGCGTGGGCGATGCCGCTCTGCAAGGTGCCCAGCGTGATGATCCCGGAGAGGTCCGCGCCGAGCTCGAGCAGGGCCCTCGCCACCTCCGGGCGGATGCCCGTGAGCACGACGCGCGCGCCGAGCATCTGGGCGGCGCGCGCGGTCCGCGTCAGCGCATGGGCGACGAGCGCGTCGACGGCGCGCACGCCGGTGACGTCCAGGATCGCGGTGTGGGCGCGCTGGCTGCTGATCCCGGTGAGCAGCGTCTCCATGATCTGCCCCGCGCGCGCGCCGTCCATCGTCCCGACGATCGGCATGGCCAGGACGCCGTCGGCGAGCGGGATGAGCGGCGTCGACAGCTCCCGGAGCGCCTCCTGCTGCGCGGCGATGATCTGCTCCTGCAGCGCGGCCCGCTCCGCCTCCGCGCGCCTCAGGTCGGTGTCCTCTCTCACGACGCCGCCGACGCCGGTCAGCTCGCCGCGCTCGTTGCGAACGGGGAACTTGACCGTGAAGAAGTAGTAATCCTGACTGCCGTAGTCCAGGACCTCCTGGTACCGCATCTCCCGGCCGCTCGCGAGCACCTCCCGTTCCTTCGCCACGATCGCGTCGGCGACGCCGGGCGGCGTGGCGCCGAACTCATGCTCGTCCTTGCCGAGGAACTCGATGACGTGCCGCCCGAGGGCGCGCGCGTAATGGCGGTTGAGGAACACGTAGCGCCCCTCCGCGTCCTTGATGAACATGACGTTCGGCGAGTTGTCCACGAGCTGCAGGAGCATCTGATTGCGCTCGAGCAGCAGGCGCTCTCTCCGCCGCGGATCGTCGCCTTCATCCACGATGGCCGCGATCTCTCGGACGTCGCCTCGCTCGTCGCGCAGCACGGCGTACGTCCACCGGCAGGTGATCGCGTTTCCCTCTCTCGTCGTGCCAGCGCTCGTTGTCGTCGCGAAGAAGCTCTCGCCGGGGTCGTGGTCGAACGCCTGCACCTCCTCGGGCGACACCGGATCCGCGGCCACGAGGTCGGAGAGCCGGCGGCCCACGGCCTCGCCCTCGCTCCAGCCGAAGAGGCGCCCGGCGGCGTCGTTCCAGCGCGTCACGGTGCCATCCAGGCGCCAGTGGATCAGCGCCGGCACCTGCATGGCGCCCCCCGCGAACGGAGGATCCATGTACGCCGCCGCCGCGCTGACCAGCCCTCTCTCGCGCTCGATCTCGCCGCGCCGACTGGCGAGCTCATGCTCCAGCTCCTCCACGCGCGCGCGCAGCGCCCGGCACTCTGCCTTGTAGTCCGTGTGATCCTCGATGTGCGCGGACATTCCGCCCGGCGCGGGGAGCCCGTCGAGCTGCCAATTCCCGCTCTTTGTGTTCCCTGGTACCAAGTCGTGGTCGTCTCCAGATGCGCCTTCAGCGCCCGCGCGTCCGCTCAATCCGGGTGTCCGCTCGCCCCTGTCGCGGCTCATGCTCGCTCCTCCGCGCGCTGATCCGAGAGCGCGTCCCCCGCAGTCTAACGGTTTTGCAAGTCGAGGTCTCGCCAGAAATCCGACCCGGCCCACCCACCGCGCGCGCCTGCCCCCGCCCGCGGTGGACCGGGGCGACGTTCTGCCGGGCTGATCGCGTCGTGCGTCGCGCTCTCGCGCATCGGTGCCCTCGCCCGCGGCCGCTCGAATGTCCGGGTCGAATGGGTATGACGCCCGACATGTGAGCGTTCACATGCGGAGCGCTTCGGCCGCGGCGCGACGAGCGGCGAGGCGACGAGCAGCGGAAGCGGGGGGCGAGAGATCGACGGGGCGGGGGCCGGAGCGCTCGCGCCCGGCGGGGCGGAGCGCTCCCGCCGGGGGGGCGACGCCGACAAGGATCGCCGCGGCGCGCACGAGCGCGAGCGCCGCGGCGCGGCGCGCGGTCAGGGCTGCGTCTACTCGACGGATTGCACGTCGAGCTGGATGAACTGACCGACGAAAGGCGCGGGCGCCGGGGGGACGCCGTCCACGACCAAATGCTTGAAGTTGGCGATCATGACACGATTGGGATCGTCGCCCTTGAAGGACACGGTGGCTCCGCCCCGGACCGGGATGGTCTTCGTATGGTCGATGATGAACACGTCGTGACCGACGGTGGGGCTATCGTTGAGGTAGTAGACCTCGGGCGGGTCGGAGACAGAGAAGCTGTAGACGTTGTACGTCGCGTTGTCGGGCGTGCCGCCCACGCGAAAGTGCATGCCGTCGGGCGTGCCGCCCCGGTACGTCTCCGGCTCGACGACGCCGCGGAGTCGGACGGTCACCTGATAGATCGTGTCGGGCGAGCCGCCGAACGTCCTCGTCTCGTCGACCCGCTTGGACGTCGAACACTCGTCGCGGTTGCCTGGGTCCTCGTCGCACGGAATCTCCCAGCGGAAGCCGTCGATGCTGGCGGCCGCCGCGAGCAGGTCTTCGCCGCCGCTGCCGCCGGCCCCGCCGCTGCCGCCGGCCCCGCCGCTGCCGCCGGTCCCGCCGCCGCCCGCGCCGCCCGTGCCCGANCGCCGCTGCCGCCGGCTCCGCCGCTGCCGCCGGCCCCGCCGGAGCCCGCGCTGCTGGAGGCGCTCGTGCTGGCGCCCGTCGCCGCTCCTCCGCCCGAACCCGAGGCGCTGGTCGAGCTGGACGCCGCCTGGTTGTCCGGAGGCGGGTCGGCATCGGAGCCGCAGGCAAGAAGGACCATGATTGAAGGGACCACGAGCAGAGAGATTCTCATTTTACACCCGTCCGGCGAGGGCGCCGGTATGGAAGCTGGGAAAGCCGAGCTTCGTCTCGTTGACATCGCGTCTCGTTCGAATGGCCATGTCAGATCCGTGAGCGGCCCTGTGCAGCACCTCGGGCTGCCTCACGACCGCTCCCGCGCGTCTCTCGCGTCACGATCCGCGTGAAGCTGTCGGCGCGGGTCAGCTCGGCGGGGGCAGGGGAGTCGAGCGGATGCTCGCAAGCCTCCCGGAGCGCAGCGCAAGGATACCCGCGAGCGCGAATGTGAACGATCACATTTTCTGTGTCAATGCCGATCGACCGGCCCGCGGTCTCCTCGAGCTCGTAGGGAGGACGCGGCGGGGCTCCTCCAGAGCGCGGCGTCAGAGCGCGGCGTCGCGAGGGGGCGCCGGGGGCGACACTGGAGGCGCCCCGGGGGTGTCGATCAGGGTTGACGCCGATCATGTGATCGTTCACATTGTCCCCTAAACGTATTCTCTTTCTTCGCCCTGGATGATTCGTCCTGCGCGCCGCGACCTTCGTCACCCCGATCGGTCCCGGCACCAGGCAACGCTCACGTTCTTCGCCCGGTCGTCTCGGAACATCCGCGACCCTCATGGTCGTGAGGGGGGCCGCTCACGCGCGATCGAGCACAGCGCCGCGCTGTGCGCCCCGCCGGACGAGAAGCGCCGAGCATCATGACCCGGGCGATCCACGACATCCGGCAACACCTGACGAAGTCTCAGGAGAGCAGCAAGGATCCAGGAATGGCAACGACCTCCCTCCAGCGTAAGGTCCTCACGACGGCATTGTCGATCTGTGGCGTGACGGCGCTTCCGTCCGCCGCCCTGGCAGACAATCCCATCGTGCAGACCGTCTATACCCCCGATCCTGCGCCCATGGTCTACGACGACACGGTATATCTCTACACCGGGCACGACGAAGACAGCGCGACGGACTGGTTCGGGATGAATGAGTGGAGGGTGTATTCCTCCAAGGACATGGTGAACTGGACAGATCACGGTTCACCGCTGAGCTATCGCGACTTCAGCTGGGCCAAGGGAGACGCATGGGCAGGCCAGGCGATCCACAGGAACGGAAAGTTCTACTACTACGTCCCTGTGACGAGCACCTCGCTCAACAGGATGACCATCGGCGTGGCCGTGTCGGACAGCCCCACCGGCCCGTTCAAGGACGCCCTGGGGAAGCCGTTGATCACCGCCAACTGCGGCGACATCGATCCGACGGTGTTCATCGACGACGACGGCCAGGCCTATCTCTACTGGGGAAACCCCAGCGTGTGCTACGTGAAGCTGAACGAAGATATGGTCTCCTACCAGGGAGACGTGGTACGCGTGCCCATGACGGCGGCGAGCTTCGGGCAGCGCACCGGGAATGATGATGGTCGCCACACGACGAAGTACGAAGAAGGTCCGTGGCTCTACAAGCGCGATGGCCTGTACTACCTGGTGTATGCGGCTGGCCCCATCTCCGAGTACATCGCGTACTCCACGAGCAGCAGCCCCACCGGCCCGTGGACTTACCGGGGGGTCATCATGCCCACGGAGGGCAGCAGCTTCACCAACCACGCGGGCGTCATCGACTTCAAGGGGAACTCCTACTTCTTCTATCACAACGGCGCCTTGCCGGGCGGCGGCGGCTTTCACCGGTCCACGGCCGTCGAGCAGTTCACGTTCAACGCCGATGGTACATTCCCGACGATCAAGATGACCCAGGCGGGCGCGCCCGGCGTCGGTACCCTGAATCCGTATCTCATGACGGAGGCGGAGACCATCGCCTGGGGATCCGGCGTCGAGACCGAGGCGTGCAGCGAGGGCGGGATGAACGTCGGGATGATCGAGAACGGGGACTACATCAAGGTGAAGGGTGTCGATTTCGGCACCGGCGCGGTGTCCTTCGACGCACGGGTGGCCTCGGCGACGAGCGGCGGGAACATCGAGCTGCGCCTCGACAGCGCGACCGGCACGCTGGTGGGAACCTGCATGGTCCAGGGGACCGGCGGCTTCCAGACCTGGGTCACCACGTCCTGCGCGGTCGACGGTGCGACAGGGATACACGATCTGTACCTCAAGTTCACCGGTGGAAGCGGTTATCTGTTCAATGTCAACTGGTGGAGGTTCACTCCGCTCGACGCCCCGGATCCGGATCCGGAACCGGATCCGGATCCGACCGGCGGCGGGGGCGCTCCGGGCGTGGGTGCAGGGGGAGCGACGGGCAGCGGCGGCTCCGGCGGGGGTGGGAGCGTCAGCAGCGCCGCGACGACCGGCAGCGGAGCAACGGTGGGCAGCGGCACGGGCGGCGCTGGCGCCGCCTCCGCTGACGACGCCGGCGGCGACGAGGGCGGGTGCGCCTACCGGGCCAGCTCGGGGCCCAGCTCCCCCGCGGGCGCGCTCGCCGCGTTGATCGCGCTGGGCGCGGTCGCCGCGCGGCGGCGCCGTGCCCGAGAAGATGGGCGGGGCGGGGCCGCCGCGAGCTGACGGCCTGGCGCGATGACCGCGGCGCCCGCGGAAATCTGGGCCTGCGCCGGCGGCGGCGAGGGGAGCTGAGCCGGCGTCGCCCGGCTCAGCTCCCCTCAGCCGCCGCCGGCGCAGNCGGCTCAGCTCCCCTCAGCCGCCGCCGGCGCAGGCGGCTCGACACGATAAACTATCTCACGGACACTGCCTGTATTCACGTTCTCACTGGAGGTTCCATCATGTTCACGAAATTCGGCGCAGGTCTGATGCTCGCCGCTGCCTCGCTGACGCTCGCGGTGAGCTCGACCGCCGTCGCGAAGCCTTACAAGGGAGGAGAGCTCTATACGCCCCAGGGCTATCTTCATGGTCGCATCGAGGTGCGCATGCGCATGGCGCGCGGGAGCGGCATCCTGTCGACCTTCTTCACCTACAAGGACGGCTCCGAGCTGTCCGGTGCCTTCTGGGAGGAGATCGATATCGAGGTCTTCGGGAAGGACAACGCCCGGAGCTGGCAGTCCAACATCATCACCGGCATGGGCACGCGGGTGACGTCGGAGCAGGTGCACACGGCGGACGCCTCCCTCGCGGACGGCTACCACACCTACACGCTGGAGTGGACGCCGGAGTACGTCGCCTGGAGCTTCGACGGGAGGGAGGTCAGGCGGACGACGGGCGCGCAGGTCGCCACCCTGACGAATCCCCAGGGCCTGCGCATGAACCTGTGGTCCTCCGATGTCGTCGAGTGGGTAGGAGCGTTCGACGATTCCGTCCTCCCGCAGCACCAGTTCGTCAACTGGATCAAGTACTATCGCTACAACAACGGCGCTTTCGAGCTCGCGTGGCAGGACGATTTCGACTCCCTGGACGGCGCGCGATGGAGCAAGGCGGACTGGACGTTCGACGGGAACCGCGTGGACTTCGACCCGCAGAACGTGACGGTGAAAGATGGCACGCTGGTGCTGTCGCTGACGCGGGAGGGGCAGGTCGGCTTCAACGGAGCCGTGCCCCGCGATGAAGACACAGGGCCCGGCGCGGGTGCGGGCGGGGCGGGGGCGGCGACCACCACCTCGTCCGG